>NZ_JACEGK010000294.1:0-9815 GCF_056859195.1 Streptomyces sp. NH27 | reverse complement strand
CGCTCTCCGCCCGCGCCACCCGCCCGCGCAGCTCGGCGTGCGCGGGGCCGGAGGGATACGGCTGTGCCGGGCCGCTCACGGTGCCGCCGCCCGCGCCACCGTCACCCGCGCCGTCACCCGCGCCTGCCGGGCCGGTCAGCCAGTCCGCCGCGCCGGTGCCCGCGCCGCCGCCGCTGCCCGCGCCCGCCGGGCCGTTCAGCCAGTCCGCCGCGCCGGTGCCCGCCGTGGTCGGACCGGTGCCCGGGCCGCCCGCCGGGGCGTTTCCGCCCGGGCCCGCGGCCGATTCCGTGCTGCCGCCCTGGGGCGGGCCCGCGCCCAGGATCGCGCGGGCCTCGGCGAGATCGGCCTCGGTCTCCGCCAGCGCCTCGGCCAGTTTCGTGTCGGCCGCGTGCAGCTCCTGCTCCCTTCGGGTGACGGAGTCGGCGAGCATGGTGGCCTGGTCCAGGGCGCCCTCGGCGGCGCGGACGAAGACCGCGGCCCGGCCGTGGTCGGTGCCGATCGCGGTGTGTGCCTGCTCCAGGCTGGTCCGGGCGAAGTCGAGCCGGTCGCGGGCCTCGGCGGGGTAGCCGGCCACCGGTTCGAGCGCGGAGTCGGCGTACCGCGCCGCCAGCGGGCCGAGCGCGGCCGCCGCGGCGTCGATCCGGGCCGGCAGCGCCGCCGCCTTCTCCTCGGCCCGCGCCAGTACCTGCGGGGCGTTCGCCTCCATCGCGCGCAGCCGGTCGAACGCCTCCGACTCCGCGTCCAGCCGCCGGTTCGCCTGGGTGCAGCGGGACAGGATCTCGTCGAGCATCTGCCGCCGGGTCTCGTCGTCCTCGGGGTAGGCGTCGTCGAGTTTCTGCCGCAGCCGGAACGCCGCGGTCAGCTCGCCCTTGGCGTACTCCACCGCCTCGCCGAACGGCTGCGCGGCGTCCTCGCCGAACTGCGCCGCCGCGAACCCCACGTCCTCCTGGCTGGTGCGTACCGCGTCGTCGGTGGCCACCAGCAGCTCGCGCGCCTGCGCGTCCAGTTCCGGCAGCGGCGTGACCGGCACCGGCTGCTTCGGCCGCGACCGCCACTCGCTGGCGCCCTGCCCTGCCGACGTCCGCACCGGGCGCTGGTGGCTCGCCCGCCTGCGGTACGCCCACCCGCCCAGCAGCAGCGCCGCGCCCAGCGCGACCACCGGAATCCATATCGAGCCGGACGAGCGGCTGCCCGTGCCGCCCGGGTCCGTCGCGCCCGGGGTGATGGCCGGGGCGGTCACCGGGTTGCCGCTGAGTACCGCGGCGTAGCCGTTCGCCGCGCCGACCGCCGCGCCCGCCCAGTCGTCGTGCCGTAGCGCGGGCTCGATCGCCTGGTCGCCGACCTCGTCGATCTGCCGCTGGGTGAGCCCGGCCTCCTGGTCGGCCGACACCGCGTACTGGCGGTCGTGGGTGGCCACCGCCAGCAGCACGTCCCTACGGCCCAGGCCGTTCCTCACCGCGGTCGCGTTCGCCCAGTCCTGCGGTGCCGCGCCGGAGAAGCCGTTCACGTACACCGCGAAGAGCTGGAGCTTCTGCCGGTCGTAGAGCTGGTTCAGGGCGGCCTGCACCTCGCCGGTCCGGCCCTGCAACGCGCCCACCTTGTCGGTGACCTGGCCGGTCCTGGCCAGGGGTATCGGGGCGTCCGCAGCCGCCCGTACGGGCAGTCCGGCGCCCGTCGCCAGTGCGGCCAGCGCCGCCAGCGCGGCGGCCGACGACTTACGTTTGTGGCGCACCGCGTTGCCTCCCGCTGTCCGCGCCACGGCCCACCGCGTGGCTCTTTTCGGGAGCGTATGTGCGGCTTATGCGTCGCGCGACCGGGGAGCCGTCGCGAGCCCGATAGCGTGCCCTGCCCCGGGCACAGGGGCGGTCACTACCGGAAATTCCCCGAACGAGGGAGGGTTTCCGGTTTTCGGGACGGGTCCCCACCGGGTCGGTCTACTCTCCCTATTCCACCGATGGGGGGAACTTCTCCGGCCCCGGAGCTGATTCCCGTCCGGAACGGAAACGCGCGCCCGCGCGGATTCCGCGCCGGACGGCTCAGGATTCCCCCGGTTTTCCGGGGTGTCCGGGATTCGCCGGGAGATCGCCAGGAGATCGCCGGGAGATCGCCGGAAGCGCCGGCGGGGAATCCCGAGCCATCACGGAAATCGGTGCCAATGGTGCCCCGGGCGGGCTCCGGATATCCCGGCGGTCCGGGATTCCGGGGCCGGTCCCGGTGAAGTCGGTGAATCCGATGGGGGCGGGGCCGGCGGTGTGCCGGTCCTGACGGCGGGAGACGTGGGACATGACGGACGGCAGGCTGTACGGCCGTGTGCGGGTGGTGGAGTTCACCGGGGACGCGCTGAGACGCTCGGGCATCCCCGCGCGGCCGCTGCCGATCGTGCTGCTGGTCGGCCCGCGCGGCAGCGGCGGATCGGTGCTGCTCGACCGGCTGTGGACGGAGTTCAGCGGGCGCTGCCTGAGCGTCCGGCTCGACCTGGGCCGGGCCGAGGCGGTCGAGGACATCGTGCTGGCCGCGGTCCAGGGCTGGGGGCGCCGGGTCCCGGGCATCCGCCCGATCCGCTTCTGCCGCACCCGGATGATCTTCAAGGCGCTGAGCTTCGTGGACGCCGGCGGTGGCCGGGCCGCGTTCGAGGCGTATCTGCGGGCCGGCCCGCAGGACGCCGCCGCCAACTCCGCGCTCAACGGCCTCGCGGCCCGCGCCGCGCCGCTGCTGCCCGCCGACCAGCAGGTGCTGCTGTCGGCCGCCGCCAAGGCGCTGGGCATGCTGCTGTCCGCGGTCGGCCGGCGCCGGCGCGGCGACGCGGAGGCCAGGCGCTGGCTGAAGGACCACGCGCCCGGCGTCGGCAGCGCGGAGGACCGGCTGTGGGAGATCCACCGCCGCCACCACGGGCGCAGCGACGCGCCGGACGCGGCCCGTACGGCGCTGAAGACGGTGTGTGCCGCCCTGCTGGCCGACCTGCGCCGGGACTTCAACCGGCGCTCCCTGCGCGGCCAGCGGCCCGCCAACTGCCTGCTGATGCTGGACAACGCCGGCAGCCGGGCCGGCGAACTGTTCCTGGAACTGCTCGCCGAGTGCCGCCGGGAGAGCCACCGGGCCCGCGAGCAGCCCGACCCCGCGCTGGTGGTGGCCGCCCGGCGGGGCCGGGCGCACACCGTGATGGCGCCGCTCGCCTCCACCGACGACCGGCTGAGCTTCGCCGTCCGGCACCCCGCCGCGCCCGCGGGCGAGGACCACCCGGTGTGGTGGTACCCGATCCGGCTCACCGACCTCGGCCACGAGGACGTGGTGGTGATGTGCGGCAGCAGCGTGCTGGGCAGCCAGAAGCGCGACGCGAGCCACCTGCGCGACCTGACCGACGGTCACCCGGAGGCGGTCGACCGGCTCGCCCACCTGCTGGCCCGGCCCGACGCGGCCGCGGACGACCCGCGCCGGCTGCTGGACCGGCCGCTGCCCGCCGCCGACTACCTGCCCGACCACTGGGTTCCGCCGGCCCGCCGCACCCCGCCCGGACCCGAGGAGGCGGCCGCCGCCGGTCCGAGCGTGGCCGCGTACCTGCTGCGCCGCATCCTCGCCGACGACCACGTCGACGGGCCGGAGGACGGCATCGGCCCCGAGGGCGGCTCGCTGCTGGACACCATGGCGGTGCTCGCGCTCACCCCGGGGCTCCGGCTGGGCGCCGGCACCGCGGCGCTGCACTTCCTGGGCTGGACCCGCTTCGACGCCGCCACCGCCCGCCGCCGGCTCGGCGCGACATTGTGGCTGGAGGAGGAGCCCGAGCCGCCCGACGGACCGGACGCGCCCGCCGCACCGGGCACTTCGGTCCCGCCCGGTGGGCATGCCGTCCGGCTGCATCCGCTGGCCGCCCTGCTGCTGCACCGCCGGCTCGCCGCCGTCCCCGAGGTGTGGGACGGCGCCCACCAGGGCTATGCCGCCCACTACTCCGGCGCCCACGACGCGCCGTTGCGCCACCACCACCTCCTCGCGCAGGCCACCGCGTCCCGCCGGGAGCCGTTGACCGCGGTCGCCGGCTACCTGGAGCGGGAGTACGACCGCTGCGAGTCGCCCGAGCAATGGAAGCTGATCCTGCGTCAGGTGGCCGCGGCGCCCAACCGGCTGCGTACGGACGGCGATCCGCGCACCTTCGTCACCGCGCTCGCCGGGCGGCCCGACCCGCGCGACCGCAACCGGACCATCAGCCGCCTGGTGACCGCGCAATGGCTCTACGGCGACCGGTCGTTCGACCCGCGCCACCACCTGGCCGGGCTGATCTCCGACGAGTACGGAAACCTCGCCGCGATCTCCGGAGGCAACGAGGCGCTGTTCCAGGAGTCCGGGAATTACCACCGCATCGAGGAGGAGTGGGATCGATGAGAGAGTCGCGTGCGCTCCGAGGACTCGAGCAGTGGTACGGGAATCAGCCCCGACCGATGAAGACCGGGGTGGTGGTGGCGGTCCTGTCAGGGCTCGTCGCGGGCCTGTTCGGCGTGTTCGGGCTGGTCGACCACTTCCGGAACCAGCCGTGTATGCGCGGCGGCGCCACCGCCGTCACCCATCACGGCGCGAACGGCGAGTGCGTCGGCATCACCGACGGGTCGTACCCTTTCGACCCGCGGCTGAAAGGCGTCGAGGACGCGATCCGGAAGGAGAACCGGACCATCACCCGTGAGCACCCGCACGACTACGTCAGCGTGGTGGTGCTGCTGCCGATCTCCGGCCACAGCGGCAGCATCATGTCGATGGGCGCCGTTGTCGAGCAGGTGCGCGGCGCCTACACCGCGCAGTACTACGCCAACCGGCAGAACGTCGAGGGCGTCGCGCCGTACATCCAGCTCCTGATCGGCAGCGACGGGTACCAGGCCAACCAGTGGAAGGCGGCCACCTCCGCGATCGAGCAGGCCACCGCCCAGCACGTGGCGGCCGTGACCGGGCTCGGCCTGAGCCTGGACGGCACCCGCAGCGCGGTGCGCGAACTGACCGGCCGGAACATCCCGGTGGTCGGTTCGAGCATCACCGCCGACAGCTTCAGCAACATCAGGAACTTCGTCCGGGTCGCCCCGAGCAACCAGGACAACATGGCCGCCGCCCTGTCGTACGTGCGGGCGGATTCCACCCGCGCGGTCCTGGTCGAGGACGGCAACGCGGGCGACAGCTACGACGCCACGCTGGTGAGCGGGTTCCGGAAGTTCGCCGCTATACCGCACCACCGGATCGTCGACGTGGAGCCGTTCGACACGACCAAACGCGACCGGGCCACCTCGGAGTCGGAGCAGGCCGAGGCCGAGCAGGAGGTCGCCACCCGGATCAGCCAGATGGCGCTGGACATCTGCGCCCAGCAGCCCGCGGTGGTGCTCTTCGCCGGCCGCGGCCAGGACGTCGGGGTGCTGGTGCACGCCTTCGCCAACACCTGCCTGGACAAGCGGATCGAGATCGTCAGCGGCGACGACATGTCGAACCTCGCGATCACCCCGCAGTTCCGGCGCGACCTGAACGGCCATGTCACGGTGGACTATGCGGGCGTCGCGCACCCCGACGAGTGGACGTCGGCCCACGACCCCGCGGCGGCGGGGGACGAGCAGGAGGGCGCCCGCGGCTTCCGCACCTTCGACCAGACCTTCCAACGGCTCTTCCCCGGTGGTTCGTTGACCGACGGCAACACCATGACGGCATACGACGCGACGCTGACCGGTGTGTCCGCGGTCCGGCTGACCGAGCAGCGGCAGCCGCACGCCGACGCGGTGGCAGGCGAACTCGGCGCGCTCCAGGGCGCGCACCAGGTGCTCGGCGCGAGCGGCCCGATCCGGTTCAGCGCGAACTACCAGACCAGCCGCACCGGCAGCAATCCGGTCGACAAGGCCAGCCCGATCCTGCGGCTGGGCCCGGACGGCAACCCGCGGGTGCTGGAGGTGGCGTGGCCGTCGGCCGCGCCGCCCGTCGGGTGAACTCCCGTCGCGGGAGCCGCTGTCGGGGCGACGCGGCCGTGCCGCGTACCTGTCGTGCCGTGGGCCGATCGGCCTACTGGCCGCGTCGCCGGATCTTCGAGCCGAGCCACACCAGCGGGTCGTACTTGCGGTCGACGGCGCGCTCCTTCAACGGGATCAGCGCGTTGTCGGTGATGTGGATGTGCTCCGGGCAGACCTCCGTGCAGCACTTGGTGATGTTGCAGTAGCCCAGGCCGTGGTCGTCCTGTGCGGACTCCGCCCGGGTCGGGCCGCCGTCCGCGGCCGCGGCGTCCAGCGGGTGCATGTCCAGCTCCGCGATCCGCATCAGGAACCGCGGACCGGCGAACGCGTCCTTGTTCTCCTCGTGGTCGCGCACCACGTGGCAGGTGTCCTGGCACAGGAAGCACTCGATGCACTTGCGGAACTCCTGCGAGCGTTCCACGTCGACCTGCGCCATCCGGTACTCCCCGGCCGCGACCCCCTTCGGCGCCACGAACGCCGGGATCTCGCGGGCCTTGGCGTAGTTGAAGGACACGTCGGTGACCAGGTCGCGGACGACCGGGAAGGCCCGCAGCGGGGTGACCGTCACGGTCTCGCCCTGCTCGAAGACCGACATCCGGGTCATGCACATCAGCCGGGGCCGCCCGTTGACCTCCGCGCTGCACGAACCGCACTTGCCCGCCTTGCAGTTCCAGCGCACCGCGAGGTCGGTCGCCTGGGTGGCCTGGAGCCGGTGGATGATGTCGAGCACCACCTCGCCGTCGTTCACCTCGACGTCGTAGTCCTGCAGCCCGCCGCCCTCGGCGTCGCCCCGCCACACCCGGAACCGGGCCGTGTAAGCGCTCACGCGTCCAACTCCTCGTCCGTCAGGTACTTCAGCAGCTCGTCCCGTTCGAACAGATCGAGCAGGTCGGGCCGGATCGGGCTGGTCGGGCGGCGGCGCAGGTCCACCGCGCCGCCGGCCGCGTCCGACAGCTCGCACACCAGGTTGACCTTGCGCCAGGTGCGATCCATGTCCGGATGGTCGTCGCGGGTGTGGCCGCCGCGGCTCTCGGTACGCTCCAGCGCCGCCCGCGCCACGCACTCGCTGACCAGCAGCATGTTGCGCAGGTCGATCGCCAGGTGCCAGCCCGGGTTGAACTGCCGGTGCCCCTCCACCCCGGCCCGCACGGCCCGCTCCCGCAGCACCGCCAGCCGCTGGAGCGCCTGCTCCATCTCCGGGGCCCGCCGGATGATCCCGACCAGGTCGTTCATCACCTGCTGCAACTCCTGGTGCAGGGTGTACGGGTTCTCCACGGCGCCGCTCTCCGCGCCGGCGTCCGCCGCGTCCGCCGCGCCGAACGGCCGCAGCGCCTCCGCCGCGGCCTGGTCGATCTGCGCCTCGTCCGCGACCGGGCGGGCGTCGCCGAGGCCGGCCGCGTACTGCGCCGCGTACAGCCCGGCGCGGCGGCCGAAGACCAGCAGGTCGGAAAGGGAGTTGCCGCCCAGCCGGTTGGAGCCGTGCATCCCGCCGGCCACCTCGCCGGCCGCGAACAGCCCCGGCACCCCGGCCGCCGCCGCGGTGTCCGGGTCCACGTCGACCCCGCCCATCATGTAGTGGCAGGTCGGTCCGACCTCCATCGGCTCGGCGGTGATGTCGACATCGGCCAGCTCCTTGAACTGGTGGTGCATCGACGGGAGTCGGCGGGTGATCTCCTCGGCCGTCAGCCGGGTGGACACGTCCAGGAACACCCCGCCGTGCGGGGAGCCGCGCCCGGCCTTCACCTCGGAGTTGATCGCGCGGGCCACCTCGTCGCGCGGCAGCAGCTCCGGTGGCCTGCGGTGGCGGTCCGGGTCGGTGTACCAGCCGTCGGCCTCGTCCTCGGTCTGCGCGTACTTCTCCTTGAACACGTCCGGCACGTAGCCGAACATGAACCGTTTGCCCTCGCTGTTGCGCAGCACCCCGCCGTCGCCGCGCACCGACTCGGTGACGAGGATGCCCTTCACCGACGGCGGCCAGACCATCCCGGTCGGGTGGAACTGGATGAACTCCATGTTGATCAGCGGCGCCCCGGCCAGCAGCGCCAGCGCGTGCCCGTCGCCGGTGTACTCCCACGAGTTGGAGGTGACCTTGAACGACTTGCCGATCCCGCCGGTGGCCAGCACCACCGCGGGCGCGTCGATCACGAACAGCCGCCCCGACTCGCGGACGTACCCGAAGACCCCGGCGACCTCGCCGCCCGGGCCCTTCAGGACGCGGGTGACCGTGCACTCCTGGAAGACCTTCAGCCCGGACTCGTAGTCGCCGGTCTCGGCATGGTCCTCCTGCTGGAGCGAGACGATCTTCTGCTGGAGGGTGCGGATCAGCTCCAGGCCGGTACGGTCGCCGACGTGCGCCAGCCGCGGGTACTCGTGGCCGCCGAAGTTGCGCTGCGAGATCTTCCCGTCCGCGGTGCGGTCGAACAGCGCGCCCCAGGTCTCCAGTTCCCACACCCGGTCCGGGGCCTCCTTGGCGTGCAGCTCGGCCATCCGCCAGTGGTTGAGGAACTTCCCGCCGCGCATGGTGTCGCGGAAGTGCACCTGCCAGTTGTCGCCGGAGTTGACGTTGCCCATGCTCGCCGCGATGCCGCCCTCGGCCATCACCGTGTGCGCCTTGCCGAACAGGGACTTGCAGATCACCGCGGTCCGCAGCCCCTGCTCGCGTGCCTCGATCGCGGCGCGCAGCCCCGCGCCGCCCGCGCCGACCACGACCACGTCGTACGCGTGCCGTTCCACATTCGTCATGTCAGAAGAACCTCGGATCGTCGAATACGCCGCTGGACACCAGGTACACGTACAAGTCCGCGACACCGACGCTGATCAGCGAGGACCAGGCGAGCAGCATGTGGCGGCCGTTGAGCACTCCCACCCACCCCCACAACCGGTAGCGCACCGGGTGGGCGGAGAAGTGCCGCAGCTTGCCGCCGATGATGTGCCGGCAGGAGTGGCAGGAGAGGGTGTACGCCCAGATCAGGCCGACGTTCACCAGCAGGACGAGGGTGCCGAGCCCGGCGTGGCCCCAGTTGCCGTGCTTGTCGCGGAAGGCGAGCACCGTGTCGTAGGTGAGGATGCCCGCGACCACCACGGCCAGGTAGAAGAAGTAGCGGTGGACGTTCTGCAGGATCAGCGGCAGCCGGGTCTCGCCGCTGTACGACGCGTGCGGCTCGGCCACGGCGCAGGCCGGCGGCGAGAGCCAGAACGACCGGTAGTACGTCTTGCGGTAGTAGTAGCAGGTCAGCCGGAAGCCCAGCGGGAAGATCAGCACCAGCAGGGCGGGCGACAGGCCCCACCAGTTCCCGAACAGATGCCAGTCGGCGCCGCCGTTCATGTCCGTGCAGTTCGAGGCGAGGCAGGGCGAGTAGAACGGCGACACGTACGGCGCCGCGTAGTAGTGCGTGTTCGCGAACGCCCGCCAGGTCGAGTAGCCGATGAACGCGGCCAGGCCGAGCGCGCTGACCAGGGGCGGCAGCCACCATCGGTCGGTTCTCAGATGCGGCGCGGAGATCGCCGCGCGGCCGGGACCGCCGACGCCGTGGGCGATCCGCGCGGGGGCGGCCGGCGGTATGCCGGGCGATGCGCTCGGTGGGGTGCTCGGGGTGCTCGGGGTCGGTCCGGTGGACAAAGGGGACTCCGCGGGAGATGACAGGGGACACACCCGCCGAAGCGCGGCGGGCCGGGGCCGGGATGGCCGCGGGAGCGGCGCCCGGCGTCACACGCCGGGGCCACCGGGGGAGGGGGAAAGGCGGTTCGGCGGCCCGGGAGGAGCGGCCGCGGCCGGCCGTCCGTACGGCGACGGCCGGCGGTACGGCTCAGGGCGCGTGCCGGTACGGGGAGCCGAGCCCCTCGTCCTCGGCG
>NZ_JACEGK010000293.1:0-9919 GCF_056859195.1 Streptomyces sp. NH27 | reverse complement strand
GCCCCCACCCGTCCCCGACGGCTTCCACTACACCCTCACGGTCGACGACCGCGAAATCCGCTGCGCCGACCCCGGACTCACCCCGGCCCAACGGGAGTTGATCACCGCGGTCCTGGGCGAGGGCGCGTGACAGGGCCGCGGCGGCGAGGACGGCTCTTCCCCGCCCCGTGGGCCCTGACCACGCCGCATCCGCGGGCTGGGTTTCACTCGGCTCCGAGGACGCGCAAGCCGTGGTTGTCCTTGAAGTACTGGTAGTCCTTGAGATTCAAGGTGGCGAGCGGAAGGTCGTAAGTCAGGCAGCAGGAGGCGATCCACATGTCGTTGACCGGGCGTGGCAACCCCGCCTTCATGCCTGCGGCAGACAGACGGCCCCATGTTGTGGCCACGGCCTCATCGCCCGGAAGGACGGGGATGCCAGAGAGCCAGTCGGCCAGTTCCTGCCTGCGGCGGCTGCCCCAGTCGCGGATTTCGGTCCACTGGGTGAGTTCCCCGTATGTGACGAAGGTGATCAGCGGCTTGCGCCCGATGAGCCGGGTCGACAGAGGCCCGGTGAGCTTCCCCTTGTGCCCAAGGGAGGCGACATCAGTATCCAGCACGACAGGTTGCAACACGGCAACGACCTCTCAGGCCACGTCGCGGTGACGCTCGGCGTGCAAGAAGGAGAGGAACGCCTCCAACTCGTCGTCCGACTCGAAAGTATCGGCCGTGAGGTCGTCCAGGGACCGGATTGGCTGGGTATCCTTCGCCGCCAGCAGCTCTTCCACGGTCAGGCGTGGACGGACTGGCATATAGGCGGGATGGTCCGCGTCAGGCGTGCTCATAGGGGTCTCCGCGCAGGCGTCGGTCACAGGCTGTCGTTGTTCATGATACGGCCGATCATCGCTGCAGGCCGCTCGCTCAGCACCTTCGCGGTCGCAGCACGGACAGGCCCGAAGGGACAGTAGGGCTCATGCGACACGGATCTCGACCGGCGCGGTGACGACGTCCGTAGCCCCGTCCACAGAGACACCCTGTGAAGGTCCGGTCACCCCGGGAGCGGGGGCGTCCTCGAAACAGAGTTCCAGCGGCCTCACGAAGATTGACCAGAGCCTCCTCAATGGTCTCACCCCGGCTGGTGACCTCGACCTGGAGGCAGCGGGCCACGTACCACTCGCCTTCGTGAGTGATCGCGGCAGTGAGGTGCAGCGCGTGCGGTGTCATGCGAAAAGTGTGTCCCGCGCCTGCGGCCTACTCCCGCCTATCGGCGCATGAACTTGCAGGTCGTACAGCAAGACGCTTTGCGGGGGTGCGTCGTACCACCGGGCCGCGACGCACGAGCCCCCTTGCCTTGCAACTTCCCGGTCCACTCCGCCCCCGCGCGTAAACTGAGCGCTCCGCTCAGGCAGTGGGCACAGGCAGGGGGAAGAACGAGCGTGGATCAGCAATTTCGCGACTTCGCCAAGGCGTCGCCCAACTTCGGCCTGCTGTATCAGCACCAGCCGCTGCTCTCTCTTTACGGCGCCCTCGCCGAGGCAACCGTCTTCAGCAACCCCAACGCCTCCCTCGTCCAGGCGGGCCAGTTCGGCGAGATCCTCAGCGAGGAACTGATCAGCAAGATCGGCGTCCGGGTCGAAGGGGATCGGCAGGTCGATCGACTCAACGCGCTGACCCGCGAGGGAGTCCTGGTCGCCGGTATCCGCGACGACTTCGACCAGCTCCGCCGCGACCGGAACAAGGCCGCCCACAGCCATCTCTTCGACCGGGCGCGCGCGCTCGCGGCCGTCCGCACCTGCTACAAGCTCGGGCTGTGGTTCCACGACGCCCTCGACGGCCGCCGGACCGTCGCCGAGTTCGTACCGCCGACCGAGCCCAGCGGCAGCGCGCGCGTCACCGACCCAGCGGAACTGGCCGAGCTGCGCGAGGCGTTGAACGGCCACCGGCAAGCCCTCACCCAGGCCCGTACCCGGCTTGTCGCCTCCACCGACGCACTCGAAGCCGAGCGCAGAGCACGGGCCGAGTCGGAGAGCCTGATCGCGAGCGTCGAGTCGAACCGGGTCGCACTGGAGGCCCAGGTCGAACAGCTCACCGCCCAGGTCGCCGAACTGCGAACCGCCCAGCAGGCCGCGTACTTGACCCTCCGCACGGAGCCGCGCAAGGTCGACCCCCAGCGCCGTGACGCGATCATCCACCGCGCACAGCGTCCCGCCCCGCTCAACGAGGTTCAGGCACGCGAGAGCATCGACGCGATGCTGGCCGCCGCAGGCTGGCACGTCCAGGACCGCGAGGACGTCAATCCGCTCGCCGGCGAGGGCGTCGCCGTCCGCGAGTTCACCCTGGCCACGGGCCGCGCCGACTACGTCCTGTACGTGGGCGGCAGGATCGTCGGCGTGATCGAGGCCAAGCGCGAAGGCGACCATCTCTCCAGCGCCGTGGAGCAGAACGACCGGTACGCCTCCGGTGTCCGCAAGGAGCACCGCCTCGCCGTGTGGCGCGAAGCCGAGCCGTTCGCGTTCCGCTACGCCACCACCGGCACCGAGACGTACTTCCTCAACCGCCTCGACCCCGACGCCCGATCCCGCGAGGTCTTCTCCTTCCACCGGCCGGAGACGGTGGCGGCCTGGATGCGCCGCGCCGACGAGACGCCGGCGGCTCCGACCTTCCGCGCCGCCCTGCGCCGGATGCCGACACTTGAGCCCAACGGCCTCCGCCTGGCCCAGATCGAGGCGATCTCAGGGCTTGAGGAGTCGCTGGCGCACGACCGCCCCCGTGCCCTCATCCAGATGGCGACCGGCGCCGGCAAGACGTTCGTCGCGGTCTCCCAGACCTACCGCCTGCTGAAGTACGCCAAGGCCCGCCGCATCCTCTTCCTCGTCGACCGCAACAACCTCGGCCGGCAGGCGTTCGACGAGTTCAGGAAGTTCACCACCCCGGACGACGGCCGCAAGCTCTCCGACATCTACAACGTGGACCGGCTCGGCGCGGCCGGCCTGCAGGACACCTCCTCCGTCGTCATCTGCACGATCCAGAAGATGTACTCGCTGCTGCGCGGTGAACCCATCGTCGAGGACGACGCGGCGGACGACCTCGCCGACAGCCTCGACACGGAATCCTCCTATGCCACCGAGCGGCCGATCGAGGTCGCCTACAACCCGGACGTGCCGATCGAGTCCTTCGACCTGATCGTCGTCGACGAGTGCCACCGCTCGATCTACGGCCTGTGGCGGGGAGCGCTCGAGTACTTCGACGCCCACCTGGTCGGCCTCACCGCCACTCCGACGCCCCAGGCCCTGGGCTTCTTCGGCCGCAACCTGGTCTCCGAGTACACCTACCCGCAGGCCGTCGCGGACGGCGTGAACGTCGACTTCGACATCGTGCGCATGCACACCGACATCCGCGCGGCCGGGACCGTGACCATCGAGTCGGGGAACACCGTCAAGATCAAAGACCGCAAGACCCGCCGCCAACGATACGAGGCCCTGGCGGACGACTTCTCCTACTCCACGCGGCAGATCGGCCGGTCCGTGGTGACCGTGGACGAGATCCGCGCGGTGCTCACCGCGTATCGCGACAACTGGCAGCGGTGGTTCCCGGGGCGCGCCGAACTCCCGAAGACGCTGATCTTCGCCGTCGGCGAGGACCACGCCGAGGATGTCCTCACCCAGGTCAAAGAGGTCTTCGGGAAGGGCGAGGACTTCGCGAAGAAGATCACCTACAAGTCGCGGCAGGCGGGCCAGGATCCGGACGAGCTGATCCGCGCGCTGCGCAACTCCCCGAAGCTGCGGGTCGCCGTCACCGTCGACATGATCGCCACGGGGACGGACGTGAAGGCCCTGGAGTGCGTGATATTCCTCCGGGAGGTGCGCAGCGCCATGCTCTTCGAGCAGATGAAGGGGCGCGGGGCGCGGACCATCGACCCGACGGAGTTGCAGGAGGTCACCCCGCAGGGGCCGGAGGGCGCCGGTGGCGTGTCGGTGCCCGTACGGAAGGACCGTTTCGTCCTGGTGGACGCGGTCGGCGTGACGGACTCCCCCCTCGTCGACGCGAAGCCGCTCGTACCGGCCGGTGAGCGGCAGGTCTCGCTGGCCGAGCTGCTGGACAAGGCCGGGACGAAGTCGATCAGCGCGAGCGAGGCGGAGATTCTGGCGGGACGGCTGGCCCGGCTCAACCAGCAGCTCACCGACGAGGAGCGGGACGTCCTCACCCGGGCCGCGGACGGGCGCACTCTCTCCGAGATCGCGGGCGCCATCGTCAAGGCGGTCGACCCCGACCGGCAGGAAGCCGCTCTCGCGGACGGCGGCCGTCCGGCAGCCCGGCGGCTGGTCGAGGACGCGATCGCCCCGCTCACCGCCAGCCCGGACCTGCGGCGCCACATCATCGAGATCCGCCGGGACAAGGATTACCTCATCGACGAAGTCACCGCCGTCAAGCTGACGGACGTCGTGGAAGTGCCTCGGGAGGAGCGCGCCCGCGAGGAGGTCGGCAGGTGGCGCAAGCTGCTCACCGACGAGCGGGACCGGATCGCGGCGATCAGCATCGCCCTCACCAGCCCCCGGTCCGTCTCCCCCGCCGAGGCGTACGCCGCTCTGTCCGAGCTGGCCCTGGAGATCCATCGGCCGCAGTACGCCTGGACCGCGCAGACCCTCTGGACGTACTACGAGGACCTGGGCGTGGCCGCCCACCGCGCGGACGGCGAGGCCGGAGTACCCGATCTGATCGCCATGATCCGCTTCGAGCTGGGCGTCGACGACGAACTCCGGCCGTATCGGGATACTGTGGAGGCCCGCTTCGAGGGGTGGCTCCTCCGGCAGGAACAGGCCGGTGCGAAATTCTCCGACGAGCAACTGTGGTGGCTGCGGTCCATCCGCGATGTCGTCGCCAGCGACGCGGGCATCAGCCCCCAGGAGTTCAACGCGGAGCCCTTCCGCGCCCGCGGCGCCGGCCGCGGCTTCGCGGCGGCCTTCGCGGAACGGGACCCACGGTCGTTGGTCAATGAGCTGAACAGGGAACTGGCTTGAGTGATACGGAACTTCCCGCGGGGTGGGTTTGGGCCCGCCTATCGGACGTATTGAGCGAGCCTCTGATCAACGGCCGGTCCGTGAAGACCATGGACGGCGGTTTCCCAGTGCTTAGGCTTACCGCCCTGAAGTCGGACGGAATTGACTTCTCGGAGAAGAAGGAAGGCGCGTGGACAGCGACTGAGGCTGCTCCGTTCCTGGCCTCCGAAGGCGATTTCCTCTTGAGCCGGGGCAACGGTTCGCTTCGACTCGTCGGCCGAGGCGCCCTAGTTCGTCACAGCCCGGAGCCGTGTGCCTTCCCCGACACCATGATCCGTGTGCGGGTGCGCACAGACGCTATTACAGCCGGGTTCTTGCGGCAGATCTGGGACTCACAGGTCGTACGGCGCCAGATCGAAAAGGCCGCCCGGACGACTGCGGGTATCTACAAGATCAACCAGGAAATCCTCGAACGTATCGAGTTGCCCCTGCCGCCCCTCGCCGAGCAGCACCGCATCGTCGAGGCCCTGGAGGACCACCTCTCCCGCCTCGACGCCGCCGAGAATCTGATCAGAGCCGCCGTCTCGCGATCACAGCATCTCGCCGAACAGGTTTCGACTATTACCCACGGATACTCCCTCCCCGAAGGGGCGCCGGCCGCTCCTCTTCCCGATCCAGCAGGTACCAACGACGGCGCCCTCAAGAGCCTTCCGCCTACCTGGTCATGGCAGCGACTGGAAGCCATCGCAGACGTTGTCGGTGGGGTAACGAAAGACCAGAAGAAGCAGTCGGATCCCGCATTTCCCGAAATTCCCTACCTACGCGTAGCTAACGTTCAACGCGGGCGGTTGGAGCTTTCTAAAGTTTCGCTCATTCGCGTGCCCGCGAAGAAGGCACTGCAACTCGCTTTGCAACGCGGGGACGTTCTCCTCAACGAAGGCGGCGACCGCGACAAGCTCGGGCGCGGCTGGATCTGGGAAGACCAGGTCCCCGGGGCCATTCACCAGAACCATGTCTTCCGTGCACGTGTCCGCGAAAATTCGATCCACCCGAAGCTCCTGTCGTGGTACGCAAACAACGCTGCCAATTGGTTCGAGGCCAACGGCAAGCAGAGCGTCAACCTCGCATCGATCAGCCTGTCAAGAATCAAGCAGCTCCCCGTTCCGGTGCCGCCCCTCGCCGAGCAGCAGGCGATCGTAGAGCGCATCGAAGGCCAACTTTCGCTACTCGAAAACGCGGTCTCACTGTCAAAACAGGCTCTTTCAAAGGCTGCCGCACTCCGTCGTTCTCTGCTCACGCAAGCCTTCACCGGCGGCCTCGTCCCGCAGGACCCCGCTGACGAGCCCGCGTCCGTGCTCCTCGACCGCATTCGAGCCGAGCGTGCGGCCCAGGCCCAAGTCAGTAAACCGAAGCGTGCCCGGCGGGCCGCCGTGCCGAAGCAGGCCACCGCCGGCCCGGCGCCCGCCGCGAAGGCGAACCCCATTCCCACCGACGCCGTACAGCTGGAGTTCTAGGTGACCGCCGCACCCCCCGAACAGGCCGCCGCCCAGGCAAATGCCGAAGCCGCCGCCCAGACGAACAGCCTGGTCGCGAAGCTCTGGAACTACTGCAACGTCCTCCGGGACAACGGCCTCTCCACGATCGAGTACGTCGAGCAGCTGTCGTACCTGCTCTTCCTGAAGATGGCCGACGAGATCGCCGGCGACCCCTTCACGGAGGCGGAGGCGAGGGCAGTCGTACCGGCGGAGTACGACTGGCAGTCGCTCGTCACGAAGAAGGGCATCGCCCTTGAGGTCCACTACCGCAACACGCTGACCGCGCTCGCCAAGAACCCCGGCAGCACACTCGGCACGATCTTCGCGAAGTCGCAGAACCGCATCACCGAGCCCGCGCTCCTCGAAAAGCTGGTCGTGGATCTGATCGGCAAAGAGGACTGGACGATCAAGGGCACGGACCTCAAGGGCGACGCGTACGAGGGCCTGCTGGCGAAGGGCGCCGAGGACACCAAGACCGGGGCCGGCCAGTACTTCACCCCGCGCGCGCTGATCGACGCGATGGTGGACGTGATGCGGCCAGGCCCGGAGGACACCATCACGGACCCTGCGTGCGGGACGGGCGGGTTCCTGATCGCCGCACAGAGCTACATCCGTGAGAACCACAAGCGGATGTCCCGCGAACAGCGGCTCGGTCTCGGCAAGGGCAAGATCTGGGGCAACGAACTGGTCACCGGCACCGCCCGACTGGCAGCCATGAACATGCTGCTGCACGGTATCGGTGACGCCGACGGGGACTCGCTGATCACGGTCGGGGACGCCCTCGCGGACAAGCCCAAAAAGCACGCCTCCCTCATCCTGGCGAACCCGCCGTTCGGCAAGAAGTCGGCCATCACCGTCGTGGGCACCGGCGGGAAGACCGACCGCGAGGACATCTCGTACGAGCGGGACGACTTCCGCGCGACGACGACCAACAAGCAGCTCAACTTCCTCCAGCACATCATGTCCACGCTGGAGATGAACGGCCGTGCCGCCGTCGTCCTGCCCGACAACGTCCTGTTCGAGGGCGGCGCGGGGGAGAAGATCCGGCGCCGCCTCCTGGACGAGTTCGATCTGCACACGATCCTGCGGCTGCCGACCGGCATCTTCTACGCGGGCGGGGTCAAGGCCAACGTCCTGTTCTTCGAGAAGAAACCACCCAAGGCGGGCGGCGGCCACAACACGACCAAGGTGTGGGTCTACGACTTCCGCACCGGCAAGCATTTCACCCTCAAGCAGAACCCGCTCCGCCGCGCGGACCTGGAGGAGTTCGTCCAGGCGTACGCCCCGGGCGAGCCTCGGTCCGCGCGGGAGAAGGCCGAGCCGAACGAGCGCTTCAAGGCGTACACGTACAACGAGTTGATCACCCGCGACAAGGTGAACCTCGACATCACGTGGATGAAGGACCCGTCGCTCGACGACGCCGACAGCCTGCTGCCGCCCGAGGTGATCGCCAAGGAGATCGTCGAGGACCTCCAGGCGGCGCTGAGCGAGTTCGCCGCGATCGCAGAAGCTCTTGGCGGCGAGGTACCGGTCGACGCCGAGGCGACCGAGGCGGGCACCACCGACTGACGTCGCCCGCGTGCGCCCCCGAATGCGCCAAGCGCACGCGGGTCGGGGTCGGCAGGTCCGCGCGCAACCGATTCACCGTTCCGAGTGATCCTTGGGACGAACTGACCGTTTCGGTATGCGTTGTGACTACTTTTGCCCGCAATGAACCTGGCTCCGTATCGGAGGAGTCGGGGCGACGGCGGGCCACGGGCGCACGCCGCGCGCACGGGGAGGCGACCTCATGACAAACGAAGGCACCGGCAGCATGCGGGTGTTCGGCGCGGTGGTCCGCGCCGTCCGCGAGGCGGCGGGAAAGGACACCCAGCAACTCGCCGACCACGTCGGATACTCGCGGGCGATGATCACCCGCGTCGAGCTCGGCGACCGCATGCCACCGCCCACGTTCGTGGAGAAGGCGACAGCGTTCCTCAACGCGGGCGAGATTCTGTCCAAGGCGGCGGAGAAACTGGACCGCACGGAGCACCCGGCGTGGTTCGAGGGGTATGTGGACCTGGAGAAGTTGGCCGTCAGCCTGTACACGTACGACACGCTGGTGGTCAACGGATTGCTTCAAACCGAGGACTACGCCCGGGCCGTGCTGAGCGTACGAAGCCCCATGCTCGAGACCGAGGAAGTCGAGTACCGCGTGGAAGCCCGCATCGCGCGGCAAGCACTCGTCACGCGTATTCCACCAGCACAGTTGGCGTTCCTCATCGAGGAGTCCGCACTCCGACGTCTGCCGGGTGGGAAGAAGGTGCAGAAGGCACAACTGGCGCACCTGCTGAAGGTCAGCTCCATGCGCAACGTCGCCATTCAAGTGCTCCCCACGAGTTACGAAGGCCATGCGGGCTACGACGGCCCGATGCATCTGCTGGAGACCCCGGAACGGCGCCTGTTGGCCTACCTGGAGGTGCAGGGGCACAGCTTCCTCGTGCACGGCCGCGACGAGGTCAGTGAGCTCAATCAGCGTTATGCGATGATCCGCTCGCAGGCCCTTAGTGTGGGAGAGTCCGCAAAGGTGATCGAGCAGATTGCAGGGGAGCTATGACCTCCGAACTCACCTGGTTCAAGAGCAGCTACAGCGGCAGCGAAGGCGGCGAATGCATCGAAGTCGCCCTGGACTGGCGCAAGTCCACCTACAGCGGCAGCGAGGGCGGCGCCTGCGTCGAGGTCGCGGCCTGCCCCCACACTGTCCACGTCCGTGACTCCAAGGACCCCGAGGGCCCTGCCCTCGCCTTCCCCGCCGACGCCTGGGCCTCGTTCCTCAGCTACGCGGCCGAGCACGCGTAACCGCATCGACGACGGGGTCGACCCCTGCCACCCGCAGGGGCCGCCCCCGCCGACCGGCTCTACGTAGCCGGCGCCACCTTCCGCAGCACCTCCACGAACTCCCGCATCCACACCGGATGGTCGGGCCAGGCCCGCGCGGAGACCAGCCGGCCGTCGACCACGCCGTCACCGTCCTCGTACTGCGCGCCGGCCGCCACGATGTCCGGCTCCAGCGCCGGATACGCCGCCGTACGACGGCCGGTGAGCGACCCCGTGGCAGCCGGGATCAGCGGGCCGTGGCAGATCTGCGCGACCGGCTTGCCCTCCTCGAAGAAGTGGGCCACGATCCGACGCAGCCGCGGATCATTGCGCAGGTATTCCGGCGCCCGACCCCCGGGAATCACCAGCGCGGCATACCCGGCCGGGTCGACCTCGTCGAAGCCGAGGTCCGCGGGCCATGTGTAGCCGGGCTTCTCGGTGTACGTGTCGAAGCCGTCCACGAAGTCGTGCACCACGAATTGAAGCGTCTTACGGGCCGGCGCGGCGATCTCCACCGTGTAGCCCTCCTCCTGCAACCGCTGGTACGGGTAGAGC
>NZ_JACEGK010000292.1:0-9958 GCF_056859195.1 Streptomyces sp. NH27 | reverse complement strand
GGGTGGGGGCACGAACGGGGACGCGGGCGAAGGCTTCGATGTGACCCGGGCCACAGGTCGTTGGGGTGTCGGCGCCGGATGTGCAAACGTCTTCCTCTGCGGCGCGGGCGCGGTCCGCGGCGGCGGAGTCAGTGGTGTCCCCGGACACAATGCGGCAAGAGCGGTACTGGAGAAGGCACGATGACGGACAAGCCCGCGGTGATCCACCGCAAGGACGGTTCCCGGCGCGGTTTCGGCCGCCAGTGGCGGCGCGGCGGGCGGTGGCACTCCCTCGACGGCGAGGCCCACCTGCCCGAGCAGCGGCGCTGCACCGCCGACGTCGTGGTGGACTGCGCGGTGTACGAGGAGGGCTGCCGGGCCGCCTCGCTGCCGCCGCAGCAGGCGCTGGACGAGGCCCGCAAGCGCGGCGGCTTCGCGTGGATCGGGCTGCACGAGCCGGACGCGGAGCACCTGGAGGAGATCGCGGAGGTCTTCGGGCTGCACCCGCTCGCGGTCGAGGACGCGGTCCACGCCCACCAGCGGCCGAAGCTGGAGCGCTACGGCGACACCCTCTTCCTCGTCCTGAAGACGATCGTCTTCGTCGAGCACGAGAAGCTCACCGCGACCAGCGAGGTGGTCGCCACCGGCGAGGTGATGATCTTCCTCGGCCCCGACTTCGTGGTCGTGGTCCGGCACGGCAGCGCGCCGGGCCTGGCCCGGGTCAGGCGCGCCCTGGAGAGCCGCCCCGAGATACTCGCGCACGGTCCGGCCGCCGTGCTGCACGCCATCACCGACCGGGTCGTCGACGACTACCTCGACGTCGCCGACGCGGTCGAACTCGACGTCGACACCCTGGAGTCCGACGTCTTCTCCCCCGAGCACGGCGACGACGCCAGCCGCATCTACCAACTCAAGCGCGAGCTCATCGAGTTCAAGCGCGCCGTCTTCCCGATGGCCCGCCCGCTCGAACGCCTCACCGAGGGCGCCGACGGCCTCATCAGCTCCGAGATGAGCCGCTACTTCCGCGACGTCTCCGACCACCTCTCCCACGTCCGCGAACACCTCATCTCCTACGGCGAGTTGGTGGACGGCCTGCTTTCGGCCAACCTCAGCCAGCTCGCCGTACAGCAGAACGTCGACATGCGCCGGATCAGCGCGGGCGCCGCGATCCTCGCCATCCCGACGATGATCGCCGGCTTCTACGGCATGAACTTCCACCACATGCCCGAACTCGACTGGACCTACAGCTACCCGGTCGTGATCGCCATCACCGCCGTCCTGTCCGGCCTGTGCTACCGCGCCTTCCACCGCGTCGGCTGGCTGTAACCGGCCGGGAACCGATGCCGTCGTCTCTCCCGTCATCCCCAGGACGACCGAAACGTGGATCACGGGGACGCGGGGACGCGGTTACGCGGGGGGAACTTGGGATGGCGAACACGCGGCATGACACCAGCGGGCTTACGACGCAACAGGATCGGACCGGAAACGGGACCAACCGGCCGACGCGCGTACGACGTTCGGCGACGACCGCCCCGGGCGTACGGCGTACGGCCGCCGCGCTCCTGATCGGCGCGTGCGTGGCCGCACTCGCCGCGTGTTCCGGATCAGGGGCCGGGGCGCGGGCCGAGTCCGGGCCGGGGTCCGACAGCGTCACGCCCTCCGCCTCACGGGCCGCTTCCGGCGTCCCCCTGAACAGCAGCTCCGGGCCCGCGCTGGCGCTCGTCGGCCGGTACCGGCCCGCCGGGTATCTCGGCAGGCCGGTCGCGTCGGGCTACGACTGGGCCTCGCACACCGGCGAGTTGATCACCGAGACGCTGCCCGGACCGCACCTCTTCCAGATCGCCTGCTCGGGAAGCGGCCGCCTCACCGTACGGACGCCGGGCGGCACCAGGAACGTCGAGTGCGGCGGCGGGGCCATGGCCGTACCGTTCAGCGGAAGGTTCGAAGCCGCCGTGGACGGCGCGGCCGGCAACAGCGGCGTCTCCGCCTGGCGCGTCCTCGGCAAGGGTTAGACCGACCGGCAAGTGGAGGGCGGCGTCGCGGGCCGACGGCTCTCGCCCGGACGGCTTCTCCCACCCTCCACTTGCCGGTCGGTCTCAGCCCGTGGCGGCACCCGGCCCGGTCGGCGGCTGGTCCGGCGGCCACGCGTCGCCCCAACGGGCGTCGCGCGCCTCGCGGTAGAGCGGGCCCTGCCGCTTGCTGACGGTGGCGCGGGTGAGGTCGCCGGAGGCGGCGCAGAGGTCGAGCAGGACCTGGCCCTTGCGGGTCTGGGGGTGGCGGACGATCCGGTTCGGGGCGGGCGCCGCGGCGGAGTCGGCGACCTCGGCGGACCCGTCGGACCCGGTAGACCCGTCGGACGCGGCGGGACGGGCCGCGGCGACGTAGCTGAACTTCTCGTCCTCGTACGGCAGGGTGCCGCCCTTGACCTGGCGGTGGAGGGCGGAGCGGGGGACGCGCGCGGCGCAGTGGCACCAGTCGGTGCCGGTGATCGGGCAGGGGCCGCTGTGCGGGCAGGGCGCGAGCACGGTGAACCCGGCGGCGGTGAGACGGTCGCGGGCGGCGATGATCCGCGCGTAGCCGTCGGGGGTGCCGGGTTCGGCGACGAGCGTCACGCCCCCGGCGCGGGTCGCGGCGCCGGCGGCGTCGACCAGGGCGGCGAGGTCGCCGGGGGTGAGCTCGCCGAGCACGTAGGAGACCGTGACGAGGTCGGCCGCGGGCAGGGCGGGCGCGCCGGACAGCGGGGTGCGGGTCCAGGTCGTGGCGCGGACGGACGGCGTCGCGGAGTCGGCGGCGAGCGTGCGGCCGAGGTCGAGGGCGGCCGCCGACCAGTCCAGTACGGTGCCGGCCGGGCCGTCCTCCCCGGGCCAGACGTCGGCGACCGCCCACCGCGCGGCGCCGGTGCCGCCGCCGAGGTCGAGATGGGTGGCCGGGGTCCAGCCGGCGGTACGCGCGCGCAGCGCCGCGAGCGCGGAGCGCGCGGCGGCGTAGGTGGCGGGCATCCGGTACGCGGCGTACGCGGCCGCGTCGGCGGCGTCGCGCAGCACGGGCGCGGCGGTCGGGGTGGTGCCGCGGTAGTTCTCGATCAGCCGGTCCACCTGGGCGGACGCCTGGGTCGGGGCGGTGGTGGCGAGCCTGCGGCTGAGCGCCGCGGCGAGATCGTCGGGCAGGTGCACGGTGGGAACGAGAGACACGAGAACTTACTGTAAGGGGCGTTCATCCAGGGTTTCGCCCCGTACGACCTGGCGCACCAGGTCGTTACCGCACCCTGGCGCTCAGCGCCGCCCCGCGCTATACACCGTGCAACTGACCGTGCACGACACGTAGGTCGACTCCGTCATGACATCGGCTCGAATATGTGCAATCAGCGGCGGAACGGGCCCTAAGTAGCTTAACGTTCGCTGGTGTCACGGAGCGCCAGCACTTGGGGAAGTGCTGGGGCTCCACGTCGGTCGCGATGTGCCAGGGGGGTCCATGCGGCGTATCGAAACAACCCCGGCAACACCTGCCCTGCCCGCAATATCCATAGACGGCGAACCACGACCACGAATCGCGCGGGGCGGCGCCCGGCACGCGGTCCGCACCAGGGCATCGGGAAGCACCGATGCCCTTGCCGCGCACGCGCTTCCGGCCGCGCCGACCGCGTCTTCGCCTCCCGCCTGGTCCGGCGCGTCCGGGCTGCCCCACGCTGTCGGCCACCCGCCCGGGATACCCGGGGGCGCGCCCGGCGGCTCCTACCGGGCCCGTGCCGCACACGCCCTGCACGGCTGGCACGAAGTCCACCGCGTGCACAGCACCTACGGCGACAAGGCGCCCTGGTACCTGCCGTTGGCGCTGACCGTCGACGCGCTGGGCGCCGCTCTCCCGCTGGCCTTGCTGCCGCACGACACCGGCCGGCCGCACGCCGCCGCCTGCGGCGCGGCCGTGGCCGCCGTCTGGCTCGCGGTACGCGCCTTCCGCCGCCGCTACACCGCCGACGTGCTGGGCGAGAGCAGCGGCCTCGCCGCCGTACTCGGCGACTGGCTGATGCTGCTCGGCGTCCTGGCCGTGCTGCGCGCCGCGTTCGGGCAGAGCGCGAGCACGTCGCCGGCGCTCGCCGGGATCGGCGTCGCGCCGCTGCTGGCCGTGGCCGTGCGGGCCGCCACGCGCCGCCACCTGGTCGCCGCGCGCCGCTCCGCGCAGGCGGTCCGCCGGGTGCTGGTGGTCGGCGAACCGAGCGCCGCCGACGATGTGGTGGGCCATCTCGCGGCCAGGACCGAGCACGCGTACGTGGTGGTCGGGGTGGTGCCGGTGGGCGGCGCGAAGCTGGAGTGCGGCGCGCCGGTCACCTCCCGGCTCGGCCCCGTCGCGCCCACCGGTCCGGCCGAGGACGCGGGCATCGTGCTGGGCGCGGTCCGCGAGCACCGGGCCGGACTCGTCCTGGTCTCGCCGGGTCCGCGGCTGACCGCCGAGCGGCTGCGCCGGCTGTCGTGGGCGCTGCACGACGCGGGCGTGCCGCTCGCCGTGGTGCCCGGCCTCGTGGACGTGGGGGTGGGCCGTATCCAGCTCGACGCGCCCGCGGGTCTGGCGCTGCTGCACATCGCGCCGCCGACCCGGGCCGGCACCCCGATCGCGCTGAAGACCGCGGTGGACCGGACCGGCGCCGCTCTCGGGCTGCTGCTGCTCGCCCCGCTGTTCGCGGTGCTGGCCACCGCGATCCGGCTCACCTCGCCCGGCCCGGTCTTCCACCGGCAGACCCGGCACGGGCGGGCGGGCGCGCCGTTCACCATGTGGAAGTTCCGCACGATGGTGGCCGACGCGGAGTCCCGCAGGGCCGAGTTGGAGCTGGCCGGGGACAACGAGAGCGACGGGCCGATGTTCAAGATGCGCCGCGACCCGCGGATCACCCGGATCGGCCGGGTGCTGCGGCGCTGCTCGCTGGACGAGCTGCCGCAGCTGCTGAACGTGCTGCGCGGCGACATGTCGCTGGTCGGTCCGCGCCCACCGCTGCCCGACGAGGTGGCCCGCTACGACGAGGTGGCCCGTCGCCGGCTCGCGGTGCGCCCGGGCATCACCGGGCTGTGGCAGGTCAGCGGGCGCAGCGAGCTGTCGTGGGACGAGACGCTGGCGATCGACCTGCGGTACGTCGACAACTGGTCGCTGGCCGGCGACGTGGACGTGATGGCCCGCACCCTGCGGGCGGTCGTCGACGGACGCGGGGCCTACTGATGGAGCGGCCAGGACCCGGCCACAGAACCGGAGCCGGACCCGGCGACGAGCGCAGACCCGGGCCCGTATCCGCGCCGGGACCCGCGCCGGGACCCGCACCCGGACCCGCGCCGGGACCCGCGCCGGGACCTGGCGCAGGACCCGGCCACAGAACCGGAGCCGGACCCGGCCCCGGCCTACGCGGCGTCGGCCCCGGCTTACGCGGCGTCGGCGGCCTGTACGACCGGCCAGTCCGCGTACACCGAGGCGATGCCCTCGCGCAGTGCGATCCGCGGCCGCCAGCCCAGCGACCGGAGCCGGGTGATGTCCAGCAGCTTGCGCGGGGTGCCGTCGGGCTTGCCGGTGTCCCAGCCGATGGCGCCGCGGTAGCCGACCACCTCCCTTACCGTCTGGGCGAGTTCGCGGATGGTCAGGTCCTCGCCGCAGCCGACGTTGACCGGTTCGTCGGCGTCGTACGCCCGCAGCAGCAGCGCGCAGGCCGACGCGAGGTCGTCCACGTGCAGGAACTCGCGGCGCGGGGTGCCGCTGCCCCACAGCACCAGTTCGGGCAGCCCGTCGCGTTCGGCCTCGTGGCAGCGGCGGATCAGCGCGGGCAGCACGTGCGAGGTGGCGAGGTCGAAGTTGTCGCCGGGGCCGTAGAGGTTGGTCGGCATCGCCGAGATGAACCCGGCGCCGTACTGCCGCCGGTAGGACCGCACCTGCACGATGCCGGCGATCTTCGCGAGCGCGTATGCCTCGTTGGTGGGCTCCAACGGGCCGGTGAGCAGGGCCTCTTCACGGATGGGCTGCGCGGCCAATCGCGGGTAGATGCAGCTGGAGCCGAGGAACAGCAGGCGGCGCACGCCCGCTTCGTGGGCGCCGGCGATCACGCTCAGCTGGATGCCGAGGTTGTCCTCCAGGAACTGCACCGGGTAGGTCGAGTTGGCCATGATCCCCCCGACCCGGGCGGCGGCGAGCACCACCGCGTCGGGCCGGGTGGCGCGCAGGTAGGCGGCGGTGCCGGCGGCGTCGCGCAGGTCGAGTTCGGCGCGGGTCCGGGTCAGCACCTGGTGACCGTCGGCGGTCAACCGGCGGGCGATCGCGGAGCCGACCAGACCGCGGTGGCCGGCGACGAATATCCGGGCGCCGGGCGGCAGCAGTTCGGTCATGGCGGCGATTGTGCCAGCCGATCGGGGCGGCCCGGCGCGGATCCCCGCATTCCGCCAATTCCCTGAATTCGGACGAGTTGCGCTGACACGCTGTCCCGGGTGCGCGCCCGAACAACGGCACGGCGAACGGCTCCAACGGCCCCGGCCACCCGCTCGACCCGGCGGCCCCGACCACCCGCTCGACCAACGGCCCGACCACTCCACCCCTGGGGGAACACGTGGGCAAGACCGCCCTCATCACCGGCGTCACCGGGCAGGACGGCTCGTACCTGGCCGAACTTCTGCTGTCGAAGGGCTACACGGTGCACGGCATCGTGCGCCGCTCCTCGTCCTTCAACACCGAGCGGATCGACCACATCTACCAGGACCCGCAGGAGGAGCACCGGTCCCTGGTGCTGCACCATGCCGACCTGTCCGACGGGGTGGCGCTGGTGAACCTGCTGCGCGACGTCCGGCCGGACGAGATCTACAACCTCGGCGCCCAGTCGCATGTGCGGGTCTCCTTCGACGCCCCGATGTACACCGGCGACGTGACGGGCCTGGGCGCGCTGCGGCTGCTGGAAGCGGTCCGGGCCAGCGGCATCGGCGCCCGCGTCTACCAGGCGTCCTCCTCCGAGATGTTCGGCGCCACCCCGCCCCCGCAGCATGAGGGCACCCCCTTCCACCCGCGCAGCCCCTACGCCTGCGCGAAGGTCTTCGGCTACTGGGCGACCGTCAACTACCGTGAGGCGTACGGGATGTACGCGGTGAACGGCATTCTCTTCAACCACGAGTCACCGCGCCGCGGCGAGACCTTCGTGACCCGCAAGATCACCCGCGCGGTGGCCCGGATCAAGGCCGGCCTCCAGCAACGGCTCTACCTCGGCAACCTGGACGCGGTCCGCGACTGGGGCTACGCACCGGAGTACGTGGACGCGATGTGGCGGATGCTCCAGCGCGACGAGCCCGAGGACTACGTCGTGGCCACCGGACGGGCCGCCACCGTACGGCAGTTCCTCGACACGGCGTTCGCGCACGCCGACCTCGATCCGGCCGAGCACGTGCGCTACGACCCCAAGTACGAGCGCCCCAGCGAGGTGGACGCGCTGATCGGCGACGCCTCCAAGGCCCGTGACCTGCTCGGCTGGCAACCGGGGGTCAGGGTCGAGGAGTTGGCCCGGCTGATGGTGGACGCCGATATGCAGCAGGTGGCGGACCAGCTCGCGGGCGCGAGCGTCCGCATCGACCGGTAGCGCCGAGGCGAGAGCTTCGGCACCTTCCCGCACCACCCCGGGCACCATTCCGTAGAGGAGAGCAACGCATGCGCAGATGGCCGGTGTTGACGGCTGCCCTCGCCTTGGCAGCCGCGGCTTTGGGGATCGTGGGGCCGCCCCCGGCGACCGCACTGCAACCACCCGTCGGCATCACCGCCGGGAACCTGCCCACCTACCAGACCACCGGCATCGTCTGGGCGATGGCACAGTCCGGCGGCGACGTCTTCGCCGGCGGCACCTTCTCCACGATCCGCCCGCCGGGGGCCGCCGCCGGCACCAGCGAGACGGCGGTGGCGAACTTCGCGTCGTTCAACGCGGCAACCGGCCAACCGGCCCGCTGCCGACCCGCGTTCACCGTGGGCTCCGGCAGCGCCACGGTACGGGCGCTGGCCGTCTCCCCCGACGGCAGGACGCTCTACGCGGGCGGCTTCTTCGGCTCGGCCGGCGGCACCGGCGTGAGCAGCCTGGCCGCGATCAACCTGGCCACCTGCGCCGTCAGCACCACTTTCCGGCCGGCGGTCAGCGGCACGGTGCGCACCATCGTGGCCACCGACGATGCGGTGTACTTCGGCGGCGACGTCACCTCGGTCAACGGCACCACCCGGCACCGCTACGCGGCGGTCGGCGCCGCCGACGGCTCGCTGCTGCCGTGGGCGCCGAACGTCGACAACCCCGGCCGGGCGCTCGCGCTGACCCCGAACGGCAAGGACGCCATCCTCGGCGGTGACTTCAACACCGTCGACGGCGCCAACTCGCACTCCCTCGCGGTCGTCGACGCCACCACCGGCGGCACGCTGGTGAAGGGGTACCCGACCGGCTTCTTCGACGCGGCCTCCGTCACCAAGACCATCTACGTCGACCCGGCGAGCAACAGCTTCTACACCGGCAACGAGGGCACCGGCGGCGGTGTCTTCGACGGCCGGGCGCGCTTCAGCCTCACCGACTTCAGCCAGGTCTGGCGGGACAACTGCCTGGGGGCCACCCAGACGGTCGCGGTCTACCAGAGCGTGCTGTACAGCGGCAGCCACGCCCACGACTGCTCCAGCATGGGCGAGTACCCGAACTCGGTGCGCAAGCACCTGCTCGCCGAGCCGGTCGGCGACCCGCACCTGGTGTCGTGGTTCCCCGACACCAACGACGGGATCGGCGAGCAGATCGGCCCGCGGGTGATGTCGTTCTCCTCGGTCGGCTCCACCGAATACCTGTGGGTCGGCGGGGAGTTCACCACCGTCAACGGCACCGCGCAGCAGGGCCTGACCCGCTTCCCCAGTTCCCCGGACACCACCGCCCCGAGCCTGCCGCAGACCTCGGTGACCAGCATCAACCCGAAGTCGGTGACGGTCAGTTGGCAGTCGAGCCTCGACCTCGACGACAGCCTGCTGACCTACCGGGTGTACCGCGACGGCTCGACCACGCCGATCTACACCACCACCGGCAGCTCGCTTCCGTGGGTGCGCCCGCAGATCACCTTCACCGACACCGACGTCGCACCGGGCGTGAAGTACACCTACCGGGTCTCGGCGAGCGACGGCACCAACACCACCGCGCTGTCACCGAACGCGTCCGCGACGGTGCCGACTTCGGCCGAGGCGTACCCGGCGAAGGTCCTCGCCGACGGCGCGACGCTGTACTGGCGGTACGACGCGGCGTCCGGCTCCTACACGGCGGACTCCTCGGCGTCCAACGACAGCGGGGTCAGCGTCGGCGGCCCGGTGCACGGCGTGACGCCGGGCGCGGTGCCGGGCTCCAAGGCGTACACGTTCAACGGCACTTCGCAGTGGACGTACAGCGACCGGCAGCATCCGCAGCCGAAGCAGTACAGCATCGAGGCGTGGTTCAAGACCACGACCACCAAGGGCGGGAAGATCATCGGCTTCGGCAACGACCCCACCCAGACCAGCGTCCACTACGACAAGCACATCTACATGCTCAACAGCGGGCAGCTGGTCTTCGGCATCAACTCCCCCAAGGTCCAGACGATCACCACCTCGGCGAAGTACAACAACGGCGTCTGGCACCACGTGGTCGCCACCGAGGGCACCGGCGGCTCGAAGCTCTACGTCGACGGCGTGCTCAAGGGGTCGAACACGGCCATGACCGGCAGCGAGGCGTACGCCGGCTACTGGCGGGTCGGCGGCGACAATCTCAACGGCTGGCCGACCCGGCCCACCAGCGACGACCTGGCCGGCTCGATCGACGAGGCCGCGGTCTACCCGACCGTGCTGACGGCCGCGCAGGTCGCGAGCCACTACGCGCTCAGGACCGCCGGGTGACCGGCGCCCGGCGCCGCGCCGGCATCACCGCCGTCCTCGTGACGGCCGCGGTGGTGCTGCTCGGCGGCTGCGGCAGCGGCGGGAGCGGGGGGAGCGGGGG
>NZ_JACEGK010000291.1:0-9995 GCF_056859195.1 Streptomyces sp. NH27 | reverse complement strand
CGACCTGCGCGGGTACACGGTCAAGGACAACCTCTGCGAGACCGTGGACCTGTCGGCGTTCAAGACCACCTATCCGAAGGACGACGACGACCCGACCAAGTACACCGCCAAGACCCCGACGCTGGACGAGATGTACTGCGACGAGGGGCTGGAGAAGGACAGCTCGACCTACTCCGACGCCTACCTGTACGTGCAGGTGGACCTGCACAAGAAGACCGACCCGAGCGGCGAGTTCGCCGACACCTGGCGCAGCTACACCCAGCACGACACCGACTACAAGGTGACCCCGGTCAGCGGCTTCGGCGACGAGGCGTATCTCGTCACCGAGGCCGGCACGAGCAGCACCTACGTGACGCTCGCGGTCCGCGACGGCTGGATGACGTACACCATGCAGTGGAGCGCGTTCACCGCCGGCACGTCGTCGGACGAACTGCCGTCGGCCGCCCAGGCGTCGGCCTGGGTGAAGTCGGCGACGCGGGCGACGCTGCCGAAGCTGAAGTAGAGGGTCCGGTACGGGTGCGCGGCGCAGCGTGGAGGCGGCGGGCGGGCAGCCAGGCATGGGCAGGCATGGGCAGGCAGCCGGGCATGGGCGCGGCAGGCGGTCAGGTGCGGGAGCGGGCGGCGCGGGCGATGGTGACCACGGCCTTCTCCAGGGCGTAGGCGGGGTCGGCCGCCCCGCCCTTGACGGCGGCGTCCGCCTCGGCGACCGCACGCAGCGCGACCGAGACACCGTCCGCCGACCAGCCGCGCATCTGCTGCCTGACCCGGTCGATCTTCCAGGGCGGCATGCCGAGGTCGCGGGCGAGCTGGCCCGGGTTGGCGCCGCGCGGCGCGGAGGCGAGCTTGCCGATCGACCGCACCCCCGAGGCCAGCGCGAAGGTGATGCCGGGCAGCGGCTGACCGACCGACAACGCCCAGCGCAGCCGCTCCAGCGCCTCGGCGGCCCGCCCGGTCACCGCGAGGTCGGCGACCTCGAAGCCGGTGGCCTCGGCCCGCCCGGTGTAGTAGCGCGCCACCACGTCGACATCGATGGTGCCGTCCACATCTGCGGTCAACTGAGTGCAGGCGCTGGCGAGTTCGCGCAGGTCGCTGCCGATGGAGTCGACCAGCGCCTGGGCCGCCTCCGGCGTCGCGGACCGGCCGAGGGTACGGAACTCCTGCCGGACGAACCCGAGCCGGTCGGCGGGCTTGGTCATCTTCGGGCAGGCCACCTCGCGCGCACCGGCCTTGCGGGCCGCGTCCAGCAGCGCCTTGCCCTTGGCGCCGCCGGCGTGCAGCAGCACCAGGATGATCTCCTCGGCGGGTGCGGCCAGATACGCCTTGATGTCCTTGACGGTGTCCGCCGAGACGTCCTGCGCGTTGCGCACCACGATCACCTTGCGCTCGGCGAACAGCGACGGGCTGGTCAGCTCGGCGAGCGTGCCCGGCTGCACCGCCTCCGGCGGCAGATCCCGCACATCGGTGTCGGGGTCGGCGGCCTTGGCCGCGGTCACCACCTCGCGCACCGCGCGGTCCAGCAGCAGGTCCTCCTGGCCGACGGCAAGCGTCAGCGGGGCGAGTACGTCGTCTGAAGCGGTCTTCCTGGCCATCGCCGACCAGCATCCCACGCGGCACCGACAACCCCGGCCTCCGCCCGGCCGCCGCCCGCCTTTCGCCCGTCCCTCCGCCCGGGTTCAACGGGCAACAGGCGCTCGGGCACAATGCCGGGGTGAGCGACGTACGACATGTCCTGGTGCTGCCCGAACGCGACGCGGCCGAGGAGGTCGCCGAACTCCTCTCCGACCGCTTCGACCTCGCCGGCGAGCCGCGTGTCCTGCGGGACGCCCTCGCCGGCGAGGACGACGCCGAGGACGCCCAGTGGCTGGTGGTCGTCGAGGACGACGACGACCTCCTCGACCCGGTGGCACTGGACGAGATGGCCGGGCGGCTGGGCGGCTGGCTGGAAGAGGACCGCGAGGAGCCGTAGCCCGGCACGTGCCCCGTACGGTCACGACGGTCACGACCGGGCGTGGCAGGGCGTGGCAGGCCGCGTGGCGCCGACCGGGCGCGGCTTGTTCACGCCGCGGCGGCGGTGCGGAGGCCGGCGCCGGCCTCCGGGTCCTCGGCCTTCGCCGGCAGTTCGCGCATCCGCGGTATGGGCGACGGCAGCAGCCACAGGGCGCCCAACACGCCGCCGGCGGTCGCCCACCACAGGGTCGGCCGCAGTCCGAGAGTGCTGCCGAGCAGGCCGCCGGCCAGCGCGCCCAGCGGCCGCACCCCGTAGTTGACCATCCGGAACGCGCCGCTGACCCGTGACCGCAGCGCGTCGGGTATGAGCGCGGCCTGGAACGACCCGCTGCCGATGTCCAGCAGCATCAGCCCGACACCGGACAGGAACTCGGCGCCGAACAGCGCCGCCAGCACCAACGGCCGCGGTCCGCCCGCCAGCGGCACCAGCATCAGCGGCGCGGGAAACCCGACGAACCCGAGCAGCACCGTCGGGCCGATGCCGATCGCGCGCACCACCCGCCCGGTGACGAACGCCCCCAGCAGCCCACCGACCGCCCCGGCGCCGAGCACCACGCCCAACGTGCCCGCGCTCAAACCGAGTTGATCGACCGCGTAGAGCACCATCAGCGCGTGGAAGACGAAGTTGAAGAAGTTCACCGTGGCCGCGCCCGCGGCCAGCGCGCGCAGGGCCCGGGAGCGGGCGATGAAGCGCAGCCCGGCCGAGAAGTGGCCCTTGCGCGGCTCGGCGGGCGGCGGCTCGACGGGCGCGATACGGGCCAGCAGACCGGCCGAGCACACGTACGACAGCGCGTCCACGAACAGCGCCAGCGGCGCGGCGAGTACCTGCACCAGCAGCCCGCCGACGCTCGGCCCCGCGACGAACGAGAACGCTCGGCTGCCGTTGACCAGCGTGCTGCCCCGGACGTACTCCTCCGGCTCGACCAGCGAGACGAACAAGGTCGCGTTGCAGACGTCGAAGACCACCGAGAGCGTGCCGACCAGGAAGACCACCACGTACATCTGCGGCAGCGTGAGATGGCCGAGGGCGTAGGCGAGCGGGAGCGACGCCATCAGCGCGGCCCGGCCGAGGTCGGCGGCGATCATCACCTGACGGCGCCGCCCTCTGCGGTCGACCCAGGCACCGGCAGCCAGCGAGAACAGCAGCGCGGGCAGCAGTCCGGCCATCGACAGCCAGCCCATCTCGGCGGCGTCCACATGCAGCACCAGCACGGCGGCGAGCGGCACCGCGAGGAAGGTCACCTGGTCCCCGAAGAGCGAGACCGTCTGCCCCGTCCAGTACCGCCGGAAGGACCGTTCCCCCAGCAGCTCCGGTACCCGCGCCGCTGCCACGCGCCGCAGCGTGCCGCCCGTCACGGCCGGCCCCCGCTCTCCGCATCGGGTCCGGCGGGTTCGGCGGGTCCGGCGGGTTCGGGGTCCACGAACGCGATCTGGAGCCAGGGCACCCGGCGGGCGCCCTCCGGGCGGAGCGCCGGGTCGGTTCCGCGGTCGACGAACTCGGCGAAGATGCCGGCCATCCGCTTCCCCAGCGCGCTCAGCTCCTCCGCCGTCAGGTAGAGCGTGGAGTCCGTGAACACCTCCGCCTCCTGCCACTCGCGCGGCAGTTCCCGGCGCGCGTCCTGCGCCCGCGCCATGCGGTGGAAGTAGTTCTCCGCGACGGCCGCGGTCAGCGCTTGGGCCGCCGACGCGACCGCGGGGTCCTCCGAGTACCCGGGCCAGTCCGTGAACTGCGCCGTGGCCCGCCACGGCTTCTCCCGCCCCGCCCCCGCCGGGTCGGCCTCCTCCGCCAGCCCGTACTTGGCCAGTATCCGCAGGTGGTACGAGCAGCTCGCGACGGACTCCCCGGTCAGCTCTGCCGCCCGGGTCGCCGTGAGCGGCCCCTCCCGCCTGAGCAGCCCGGCCAGCGCCATCCGGGTCGGATGCGCGTACGCCCGCAGCGCTCGCGGGTCGGTGAGCTGGACCGTGGACTGCGTCGGCTTCTCCATCATGCATATAAAGGTATCTTTAGAAAGAAGTGCTTACAAGCATTCCTTGCTAAAGGGTTCTTTAGGCAGCCCGGGGCGACCGGGGACGGGGGCGACCGGAGCGTCGGAAGCCCACGAGGGCGATCGCCTTGCGACCACCGCCCTCACCTACCCGGGAGGCTCGGAAGCCGGCCCCACCCGAGAGACCCGGCACCCCTTCGGGAGAAAGGAGCGCCCGGGGCTTCTACGTCTGCGCGTCGGCAAGCGGCTGCGTGCCGACAGCATCTGACGCTGCGTCGGACCGGGGCCGGCGGATCAGTGCGAAGCCGGCGACGGCATCCAGGAGAGCCACGCACATGCCGACGATGAAGGCTGCGCGCATGCCGCCGGTGAAGGCACGGTCGGCCTCCGCGCGTTTAAGACGCCGCGTACGGGAGCAGGTACGGAGGCCGCCGTGCCGTTGATATTGCCGGTGGCCACTTCCGTGGCCAGAGCGCTCAGATTCTGGTGCAGACCGTGGAGCCGACCGGCCTGGGAGGTCAGGTCGGGGGAGCCGGCCGCGGCCAGTACCGCGCCGATGCCGCCGAAGCCGGCGGTCATGCCGACGATGCGCATGGTGGAGTTGATGCCGGAGGCCATTCCGGAGCGCGATGGCGGGCACGATGCTGTTGGCCACGTTGCTCATCTCGCCGTTGATCAACCCCGTTCCCGGACCGCTGATCAGCCCACCGATCGCGTAGTCGGTCCAGTCGCTGTCCAACGGGGCGAAGGCCAGGAGCGCGGCTCCGACTGCCACCAGGAGCTGGCCGATGCCCAGCAGGGCGCGCGAAGCCACCCGTCGTCCCCGTTGCCGCGAACGAGGACCTGGGTCATGCCTGCCGGCGGCCCCGGCCCCGGCCCCGTCAGGAGACGGGCGGGAGCAGGCCCTGGGCGATCGCGGCGGCCCTGACCTCCTGGTACAGGGCGGTGAGGCTCTCACTCACCTCGAGCCTGGGTAGCTGCAACCGGTCCAGCGCCCCGGCGTCCGCGCCCACGTCGTCCCACCCCTGCCCGGTCAGACAGCGCATCAGCGCGGGATTCAGCCGGTCCACACCCCGCACGAGCCGGGCCTCGGGCGTGACGCCCTCCTCGTACTCATGCCACCTCTCGAGGAACTCGGCGCTCAGTTCGTCCGGGAGCGCCCCGTAACGGCGTTGGGCGACCTCCTCCTCGACAAGCGCCTTCTCTTCCCGGCGGCGGGCGCTGTCCTGGGTACGCCAGGCCGAAGGGTCACCCGCCTCGATCTCCACGAGGTCGTGCATGATGCACATCTTGAGCATCTTCTCCAGGTTCAGCGCGTGCCCGCACTCGCGCTCGAACTCGCGGTGCAGGACCCAGCAGACCAGTGCCAGGTGCCACGAGTGCTCGGCCACGCTCTCCTTCCGGTTCTGCGTGGCGTTGTTGTGCCGCTCGACCTCCCGGAGCCGGGCGGAAAAAGCGATGAAGTCGAAAACCTGGCGAAGCTCGTCACCCATGCTGTTTGCCTTTCTTGTTCCTGCGCTCTGTCTGCAACGGTGAACGGTGAAGTCACGCTGCCAAGATCGCCGGCCGTGCTGCTGTCTGGTGTGCAGGCGCGAAGAGTTGGTGGCCGCCAGGGCAGAGGTTCCACAGTCGCATGAGCGCGTAGGAGCGCCACGGGCGCCAGTGTTCGGTGCCGCGCATCGTCGGGGCAAGGTCGGCCGGCTGCCCCAGGCTCTGCAAGGCCCGGCCGGTCGCCGGGGCCGTCCGCGATCAGGCGCATGGCCCGGCCCACGACGTCGGCTCGCAGGTTCCACTCCGGCGAGCCAGGGCCGGCGTCGGGGTTGCGTCGCTTGCAGGCACGGTAATCGGACTCCTGGGCAGCCGCCGCGCTCCGGTAGAAGCGGACATTCTTGCGCATCGGGCAACCGGGGCAGCTCGGGCGGCAGTAGATGCCGGTGGTGACCACGGCCGAGGAGAACAGCCCGTCGAAACGAGTGTCCCGGCTCAACGTGGCCCGCCGGCAGCATTCGAAATCAAGCATGCCAAAACCTTTCCAGTGGGAAGGGCAGCGTGCTGGCAGCTATCGGACATGCAGGATCGCTCCTCCGCAGCCACGGTTGTCCCGTGGCCCCGGCCGGAGTCGCGGCCTCAGCCTGCCAACTCCTGGTGGTAGCGGCAACCGATTACTGTGTTCTCCGCCTTACGGCCACAACGAACCAGGCAGCCCGGGATTCCGCAGAAGCCCGATGCGGCGGGGACCTCCGAGCCGAGTGTTCTCACCCGGCCTGGCGGGGTGGAGCCCTGTGGTGCGGGACGAACGAGGTCCGCAGCTCGGCGGGTGCGTTCCCGCTCACGGCGATCGGTCCGTCCAGGTCGGTGCGCAGGACCACGGCGCCGAGCGCGCGCAGCGCCGCGACCGTACGGGGTGCGGGATGTCCGTAGGAGTTGCCCGCGCCCACGCTGATCAGGGCGAGGCGGGGACGTACGCGGGCGAGCAGCACCGGGTCCTGGTAGGCCGAGCCGTGATGAGCGACCTTCAGCACGTCCACCCGCGGCAACTCAGGTCGCTCCGCCAGTACTTGGGCCTGCACATCGGGCTCCAGGTCGCCCATCAGCAGCAGCGTCAGGCCCGCGTCGTGGACCAGCAGCGCGATGCTCGTGTCGTTGGGCGCACCGACCGGCAGTTCGGCGGCGGGCAGCCCGGCCGGGCCCGGCGCGGGCCACAGGGTGCGCCAGGACAGCGGGCCGACCGCACGCTCCTCCCCCGGGAGCACCCGCCGAAGCGGCACCCCGGCCGCCGCGGCCTGCCGCCGCACCTGCGCGGCCTGGCCGGGCGGATCGTCCAGCAGGGTCGTCTCGATCGCGCCCACCCGGCGGCCGCGCAGCGCTCCGGGCAGTCCGTCGACGTGGTCGGCGTGGAAGTGGGTCAGGATCAGCAGCGGGATCGACGTCACCCGCAGGTCGCGCAGGCACTGGTCGACCGAGGCCGGGTCGGGGCCGGTGTCCACCACGACCGCGGCGCCCGGGCCGGTGGAGAGCGCCAGCGCGTCGCCCTGGCCGACGTCGCACATCGCGAACCGCCAGTCCCCCGGCGGCCACGCGGCCATGACGCGTGGCAGCGGCACCGGCCGCACCAGGGCGAGCAGCAGTGCGATCGCGACGCCCGCACACAGCCACGGGCGGCGGAGCAGGCTCCGCCCGCTGACCACCGCCGCGGCCGTGACCACCGTGAGCAGGGCCGCTCCCGGCCATCCGCCGGGCCAGCCGATCTCCGCACCCGGCAGCGCGGCGCCATGCCGGGCCACGGACACGATCCACCGCGTGGGCCAGCCGGCCAGCCATGCCAGGGCGCGGGCCATCGGCGGGGCGAGCGGGGCCACGGCCAGCGCGCCGAACCCCAGTACCGTGGCGGGGCCGACGGCCGGCTCGGCCAGCAGGTTGCACGGCACCGCGACCAGACTCAACCGCGCCGACAGCAGCACGATCACCGGACCGCACGCCGCCTGTGCGGCCGCCGCCGCTGCCAGTGCCTCCGCCAGTCGCGGCGGCAGCCCGTGCCGGTGCAGTGCCGCGCCCCAGCGCGGTGCCAGTGTCAGCAGCGAACCCGTGGCCAGCACGGACAGCGCGAACCCGATGGAGCGGGCCAACTCCGGTTCGTAGAGCACCAGTAGCAACACCGCCCCGGCCAGCGCCGGGAGCAGCGAACGGCGCCGGCCGGTGCCGATCGCGAGCAATGTGATCAGGCCGCACGCCGCCGCACGCAGCACGCTCGGGCTCGGCCGGCAGACCAGGACGAAGGCGGCGGTGAGCGCGGCACCGAGCACCGCGGTCCAGCGCAGCGGCAGGCCGATCCGGGCCGCCAGGCCGCGCCGCTCCGAACGCGTGGCCAGGCCGGGTGGGCCGATCAGGAGGATCAGCACGATCGTCAGGTTCGCGCCGGACACAGCGGTCAGGTGCGCGAGGTCCGTGGCCTTGAACGCGTCCTTCAAGTCATCCGACAACCCCGCCGTGTCCCCCACGACCAGGCCCGGGAGCAGTCCGCGAGCGTCCTCGGGCAGCGGTGCGGCGGCCTTCCGCAGGCCGGCGCGCAGCCGCGCGGCCAGCTGCTGGGTACGCGTCGGGGGGCCGGTGATCCGCGGCGCGCCCCGCACCCGGAGCACGGCGGCGGTCTGTCCCCGCTCGTCCGGCGCGAACCGTGCGGCGGCCGTCAGCCGCATCGAGGGGACCAGCCGCAGCCAACTGTCCGCCGCGCCCGGCGCCATCAGCACCACCGGGGTACGCAAACGGGTCCGGCCGACGCGCTCGACGATGGCCGGCACTACCACCACCGGGTGTGGCGCCCCCGCTTCCGAGGCGAACGGATCGCCCGTCACCCGCACTGTCACCTCCGCGCCTGCACCGTGGCGCGCGAGCGACGGCACCGGCCCCCGGGTCAGGTCGGCGCCCTCCAGTGCGGCCGCCATCGCAGCGACCGCACCGCACAGCATCATCGCGATCGCCGCCGGCAGCAGGCCCGTCCGGCACCGCGAGAGCCCGGGACGCCCACGGCCGCCGCGGAACGCCGCCGCCACGGCCGGTGCGCCGACGACCGCCGCGGCCAAGGCCACCAGCGCCGCCAGCCCCGCGATCGCCGTGGCCACGCCCACTGCCGGCGCCGCCGCCGCAGCGCCCCACGCGGCCAGCGCGGGCCCGACCAGGCGCAGGTCCGGCGGGCCCTCCTGCCTCGGGTTCGCCGCGCCGAGCCGTGAGGCCGCGGCCGCATGCACCGCGGCACGCTGCTCATCCGCCGGCCGCGCGGTCAGGCGTTCGGTAGGCCGCTCGGTCGGACTCCCGCTCGACCGCGCCGCCGCCCCGCTCATCGGTCACCCCCACTCGCCGGGTCCGGCGCGACACCACCGCATTCCGTCCCGGAGGGGGGCCGCACCGCAGCACCCGGGCGCGGCCAAGACCGGATCACCTGAGCCTCATCCGGAGGCCGGAAGCAGGGCCACCACGTCGGGCCTGCCGAACCGGGAGCCGGCTTCCGGGCGTCGGGCCAACTCGCCTTGCCCGAACGGCGGTTGGGGATCATGGCTCGACCATCGGTTGGAGCGTGGCGAACTTGCGCGGGCCGATGCCGGGAATCTGCTGGAGTTGCTGGGCGGAGGCGAAAGCGCCGTGCTGGGTCCGGTAGGCGAGGATGCGCTGGGCGGTGACGGGGCCGACGCCGGGAAGCGCGTCGAGTTGGGGCTCGGTGGCGGTGTTGAGGTGGAGCGGGGCAGTGGGAGTGCCATCGCCGCCCAGGGAGCTGCCGGCGGCGGAGGCGCCGGCCGGACCGCCGGTGCTGGAAGGCGGTGGGGTGGTGCCGACGAGGATCTGCTCGCCGTCGGTGAGGGGCCGGGCGAGGTTCAGCGCGGTGGTGTCGGTGCCGGGCAGGGGTCCGCCCGCCGCGGTGAGGGCGTCGGCGACGCGGGCGCCCTTGGGGAGCCGGCGGACGCCGGGCTTGGCGACCTTGCCCGCGATGTCGATGGTGAGTTCGGGAGGAGGCGCGGGTGTGGAGGAAGGCGGGGCGGCCGCGAGTGGAGGCGGCGGCGGTGGGACGTGGACCGTGCGGGGACGGCCCACCCAGTAGTGCTGGAGGGCGAGCCCGGCGGCGACCGCGAGGACGACGGCGAGCGCCAGCACCGTTTTCAGTTCGAGCCCGCACCGCACGAACAGCCATGTCCGTGTCCGCCCGAGCGGGCCGGTCCCGAAGACGGGTGCGCCCGCGACCGGCGGGCCGAGCGACGGTCCGTCCGGAGGCGCCGCACCCGGCGGCCCCTCGCGCGCCGTGCCGAAGATGGCCGCGGTACGGTCCCGCGCCGCCGCGGCACCGGTCGCTCGGTCACGTCCACTCCCGCCGGAAGCCAGCGGCGGTTCGGGGCGATCGAGCGATTTCAGCGAATCCAACGAGTCCAAGAGGTCCATGACTCGATGCTGGCCCAGCGCCGCACCCCGGAACGATCTTGCTCCAGATCTGTGGAAAACCCACCGGATGTGGATAAC
>NZ_JACEGK010000290.1:0-10022 GCF_056859195.1 Streptomyces sp. NH27 | reverse complement strand
GGTCTGATCAGGACGAGCCTAACCGGCTTCCCGGCCCGGGCAGCCCTAGGCCCGACCCCTGAGACACCCGGCGGGCGCAGTCCCGCGCGAACACGCCGGCCGGGCGCGCGCGGTTCGGTGCGCGCACCCGGCCGGTGCGGTGGGGACCTTCGTTCCGGTGCAACCCGGTGTTCAGCTCAGGTGCAGGTGCTGGCCCGGGTAGATCAGGTCGGCGTCCTTGACGATGTCGTGGTTGAGCGAGAACAGCTTGTGCCAGCCGCCGGCCACGTGGTGCTCGGCCGCGATCTTGGAGAGGCTGTCGCCCTTGACCACGGTGTACTCGCCGTCACCCTTGGGGATGCTGGTCGGCGCGGCGTGCCGGGGGGTGCTGCGGCTGCTCTGCGAGGTGCCGGTGTGCGTGGTGGTCGCGCTCGACGTCGACTTCGAGGGCGCCGGCTTCGAGGGCGCCGGCGCGGCCGGGGTGGACGGCGCGCTCGACGACGACGAGGAGGAGGAGGAGCCGGACGGGTTGATGTCCGGGGACGGGCCACCGGCGGTCAGGCCGCCGGCCGACGCGCAGGACCAGGCACCCGGGCCCTGCATGGCGAGCAGCTTCTCGGCGACCGCGATCTGCTGGTCCTTGGTGGCCAGGTCGGCGCGCGAGGCGTACTGCAGACCGCCCGCGCCCGCCCAGCTGGACTGCGAGAACTGCAGGCCGCCGTAGTAACCGTTGCCGGTGTTGATGGACCAGTTGCCGCCGGACTCGCACTGGGCGACCTTGTCCCAGGTGGCGACGGAAGCGGCGGAGGCGGACGTGCTGGCGATCAGCGGAGCGGCGATCGCGGTGCCGGCGACTCCGGCGAGCGTGGCGATGCGGACAAACCTCTTCGAGGCACGACGGTGCTTACCCATGTTGTTATAGCCCTCACCGACGCCTACGAGGTGAGCTGTCGGGTTCGGACGTGAGTTGCCCGGCCGCGCCGCGTCATGCGGCGATTCGGCTTCACCCCGAGCCGGACCGTGCTGCCGCGGTGGCCGCGACGGTTGCTGTTGCTGTCCGTCGCCGCGGCGTGCGGCTGGTCCGGCGAAAGACCTTGGGTCCCCCGCTCCTGCCTGCGGCGCTTTCGCGTCGACTGTTCCCGTGGGGCGGCGGCAGGACTCGGCGTTCCGCTCCGAACGGGGCCCGCTGTGGCGAGCGGTTAGACGTTAAGCACACCGCACCGGGTTCTTCAAACATTCCTGCGGCGGGCTCCAACTGCGCACTCGCGCTCGGCGGGTGGACATCGACGCAGGTCGGAAGGGTGGCATTCGCGAGTTGACGATCGAACGGCCGAAAGAGTCGGCGAGACGCTTGTCACATCGGCGGCGACGGCCGGGAGTTGATACGTCCGGTTTGTCGTCCGGCCGCCACGCGCCTTCTCCTCAGCCGAGGTTGATGGTCTGTCCCGGTTTGATTAGGTTGGGGTCGTTGCCGATGAGGTCGCGGTTGGCCTCGTAGAGCTGATGCCAGCCGCCGGCGACGTGGTGCGCGGCGGCGATGCCGGAGAGCGAGTCGCCGGAGCCGACCTGGTAACCGTCGGTGGCGCCCTTGCCCTGCGCGGGCTGCCCGGTGGCCGGCTTGGCGCGGTGGGCGCCCTGGCTGCCGCTGCCGCTCGCGCCGTCGGAGGCGGGGGTCGAGAGGACCTCGGTCCTGGTGGCCCGGTCCTGGGCGGCCAGTTCCTCGTCGGACGGGTCGTACGGCTTCCCGTGCCGGCCGGAGCCGGTGGTCGGCGTGCCCGGGTCGGTCGGCGTGCCCGTGGTCGGGGTGCCCGGGTCGTCCGGGGTGGTCGGCGACGTGGTGGGCGTACCGGAGTCGGACGGCGTGCCCGGGTCGGTCGGCGTATCCGTGGTCGGGGTGCCCGGGTCGTCCGGGGTGGTCGGCGACGTGGTGGGCGTACCGGAGTCGGACGGCGCGGTGGTCGAACCGGGGCTCGGCTGGATGCCGGTGGGGCCCGACGGGTCGGGCACCGGCGTCGCGCTCGGGTCGACGTCCGGCGTCGCGGTGTCGGTCAGCAGGCCGGTGGTGAGCTCGCAACCCGGCCACGCGTTGGGGCCGAGGTCGGTGAGGATCTTCTGCGCGACGGTGATCTGCTGGGCCCGGGTGGCGAGATCGGGCCGCGTGGCATACGCGTCGCCGCCGTACTGGTCCCAGGTGTTCTGGGTGATCGCCAGACCTCCGAAGAAGCCGTTGGCGGTGTTCGCGCCCCACACGCCGCCGGTCTCGCATATCGCGACCTTGTCCCAGGTGCTCGCGTCGGCCGCCTGGGCGGACCCGGCGCTGATCAGGGGAAGCGCGATACCGACACCTGTCGCGGCGGCGGTCGCCACGGTCACCACTGCCGCCGGGGCCTGCCGGGGGCGTCGGTGCCGGCCGTTACCGGACGAGAGCATGCGGTCGCCTTTCGTTCAAGCCGTAAGCCATTCCGTGCGCCCTGCCACGCGTCGTGCCATGGGCCACGCGGTACACGCCTTGCGTTGACCGCAGAACGTAGCGGGCTTGGCCAGTGCGTCACAAGTCGATGTAGCGATCATCACGTCGCGATCACGTTGCTGACGCGGCGTCACCTGACGTGTGGCGCCTCGGCGGTGAACTCCACCGGCAGCGTACGCAGTCCACGCATGATCAGACCACCGCGCCAGCGCAGTTCGGCCGGTTCCACGGCGAGCCGCAGGTCCGGCAGACGGGTCAGCAGCGCGGCGAACGCGGTTCTCGCCTCCAACCGCGCGAGCGGCGCGCCCAGGCAGTAGTGGATGCCGTGGCCGTAGCCGAGATGCGGGTTGTCCCGGCGGGCGAGGTCGGGGGTGTCCGGGTCGGCGAACCTGGCCGGATCACGGTCGGCCGCGGCCAGCACCACCAGGACGGGATCGCCGGCCGCGACCGGCCGGCCGCCGATCTCCAGCGGCTCGGTGGCGTACCGCCAGGTGGCCATCTCCACCGGGCCGTCGTAGCGCAGCAGTTCCTCGACCGCGGACTCCAGCAGCGCGCTGTCGCCGGCGGCCAGCGAGTCCTGGAGGGCGGCGCGCTGCGCGGGGTGGGCCAGCAGGGTGTGCACCCCGTTGCCGATCAGATTGACGGTGGTCTCGAAGCCGGCGAAGAGCAGGATGAAGGCCATCGCGGCGGCCTCGTTCTCCGTCAGGTGCTCGCCGTGGTCACTCGCCCGGATCAGCCCCGAGATCAGGTCGTCGCCGAGGTCGCCGCGCTTGCGGTGGATCAACTCGACGAGATACGCGCGCATCTTCTTCACCGCCCGCGCCACCCCGCCGCGCGGTCCGCCGCCTTGGCCCGGCGCGGCGTGACGCACCATCATCCCGGCCCAGTCCCGGAAGTCGTCCTGGTCCTGGCTCGGCACCCCGAGCAGGTCGCAGATGGCGTAGATCGGCAGCGGGAAGGCGAACTCGTGGATCAGGTCCGCCTCCCCCCGGCCCGCGAACGCGTCGATGAAACCGTCCGTCAACTCGCGTACCCGCGGCTCGAAGACCGCGACCGTGCGCGGGGTGAACGCCTTCGACACCAGGCGGCGCAGCCGGGTGTGGTCGGGCGGGTCGATGTTGAGCAGATGCGTCGTCAGCTCCGCGGTCCGCTCCCCCGGGATGCCGGTCTTCCCCTTCACACCCGACTCCCCCGCGTGGTGCACCGGGTTCTTGCTCAGCCGCCCGTCGGCCAGCGCCTGCCGCGCGTCGCCGTACCGCGTCACCAGCCAGGCGCCGACGCCGCTGGGCAGCGTCGTCCACCGCACGGGCGCGTGCTCGCGCAGCCACGCGTACGCGGGGTAGGGGTCGGTGGCGAACTCCCAGGAGAACAGTTCCGGCTGCGGCGCGGGGGTGTCGGTCGGCGGTGGGGGTAGATCGGTCACCCCATGACCGTATCGGGCGCCGCCGACAGCGCCGGGCCCGGGCGGACGATGCGGCCGGGGCAACGTTTCCCCTGGTCACGGCCCCAGAAGCAGGTTCCATTCGCCCTTTCGGGTGAGGGATCTTCGTTTGGCCTGGGTACGCTTTTCGTACGCGCCATTATCCGTCGTATGGGAGCGCTGATGAGTACCGCAGCCGAGGGCGATCAGGACACAGGCAGTACCGCGGCCGACGGCGATGAGGACACGGGCTTCAGCTGGCCCATGCCGCCGGCCGGTGGGTGGACCGCGGATGACCTGGACCGTATTCCGGGCCTCCCGTCACACACCGAGATGATCGACGGAGGGCTGTTCTTCGTGAGTCCGCAGACTCATTTCCACATGGCGACGCTGTGGCTGCTGGAGTACGGACTGCGTACACAGGTGCCCGAGGAGTTCTATGTCGTACGCGAGATGACGACGAAACTCGGCGAGCGCGACCGGCCGGAGCCGGACTTGATGGTGGTACCGCGCCGGGCGAGAAAGGGTCCCGAACAGACCTCTTACGACCCCGCGGACGTCAGGCTGGCCATCGAGGTGGTCTCACAGGAGTCGGTGGAGCGGGACCGCCGGGCGAAGCCCCAGAAGTACGCGCAGGCCGGCATCGAGCACTTCTGGCGCGTCGAGCGCAGTGGCGAGGAACCAGTGGTCTACGTCTACGAGCTCGAACCCGCCAGCGGCACATATGTCATCACCGGCATCCATCACCAGCACCTCAAGGTAGCCGTCCCGTTCCCCATCGAGATGGACCTGATCCTCGACTGAAAGTGGAACGGCGACGGGGCAACCGGCAAGAACCGGTGCCGTCAGCCGGCCGCCGCCGCTCGCAGCGCCTCCCGGCTGAGGTGGTCGGCCTGGCGGGTGGTCTCGGGGAGGCGGTAGCGCGGGGCCAGGTCCAGCACGCGGGCGCAGGCGGTCGGCAGGTCGATCAGATGACCGGTGGAGACGTAGACGGGCTTGACGCCGCTCTGGGTGCGCAGGGCGCGGCCGACCACCTCGCCGTCGTCCACCAGGTCGGCGTGGTCGCCGCGGTCCGGGCCGAGGGCGGCCGGGTCGTGGCGGCCGGTGAACGGGGTCTTGGCGACGCCCGCGGTCGGCAGGCCGGTGAGTACCCCGAGATGGCAGGCGAGCCCGAAGCGGCGCGGGTGGGACCGGCCGTGCCCGTCGCACAACAGCAGGTCGGGCGTGGTCGTCAGCTTCCGCAGCGCCGCGACCAGGGCGGGCAGTTCCCGGAAGGCGAACAGGCCTGGTATGTAAGGGAAGGCGGTGGTCGTCGAGGCGGTGGCACGCTCGACCACGCCGAGGGTCGCCGTGTCGATCACCACGACGGCGGCCGCGACCAGGTCGCCGGTGCCGCGCCCGTCGCCGGCGTACGCGACGTCGAGGCCCGCGACGAGGCGGGGAGCGGCCGGGCCGGGGCCGCGGTGGTCGGCGAGCGGCCGCAGCCGGGCCTGGAGGGCGAGGGCGTCGACCTCGTCGGCCGGCCAGGTGGAGGGGACGTCCAGTCGCACCGGCGTCAACCGCCTTCCACGGTGCGGTCGGTGGAGCCGGTGCCGTCGGCGTCCGCTGCGTCCTCCGCGTCGTTCCAGTCGTCCGCGCCGCCGTCGGCGTTCTCGTCGTCCGCCGGGCCGGTACGGGCCCGCGCCGCGCGCCGCGCCTCCGCGGCCTTCGTCGCGGCACGGTAGCGGCGTGCGGCCTGGCGCAGCGCCCTCTCCGGGTCGATGCCCGCGGCTTGGGCGGCGGCGGCCTCCGCGAGCAGGTGGTCGCCGAGCGCGGCCTCGTCGTCGTACCGGGGTACGGCCGGGCCGGCGGGCAGGGGGAGGCCGGCGGTGTGCGCCCGGCCGGCGAGCTTCGCCGCGAGTGCGAGGGCGGGGGCGGCGACCGGGACGCCGTCGGTGACGGACTCCCGGGCCTTCTCGGCGCCCTTGCGCCGTAGCCAGATCGCGTGTACCTCCTCCGGGGTCCGCGCCTGCTCGTCGCCGAAGATGTGCGGGTGGCGGTGGACCAGCTTGGTGATCAGGCCCGCGGCGACGTCGTCGATGCCGAACGGCTCCTCCTCGTCGCCCTCGGCGATGGCCGCGTGGAACACCACCTGGAGCAACACATCGCCGAGTTCCTCGCGGACGGCGGTCCGGTCGCCCTCCTCGATCGCCTCGACCAGTTCGTACATCTCCTCGATGCCGTACTCGGCGAGGTCATCGTGGGTCCGGGTGCTGCTCCACGGGCACTCGGCCCTGATCCGGTCCATCACCCGCACCAGGTCGAGCAGTCGCGCGCCGGGCAGGTCGTACGAACCCGGCAGCAGCTCCAGTTCGGGCATCGCGACCCGGCCGGAGCCGCCCAGCCGGGCCAACTCGTCGGTGACGGCCGGGTCCGCGCCGGCGTCCGGCGGCAGGTACACCACGGTGCGGCCGCCCGCGGTGGCGTCCACCAGCTGCTGCCCGCTCGGCGCCGCCGTCTCGACGGCGATCCCGGCCTGCCGCAGGTAGGGAAGCTGCGGGTGGTCCGGGTCCGCGCACAGCACGCGGTCGGCGTCGCGCAGCACCTGCCACGCGGGCCAGGAGAGCAGGCCGGGCGCGACCCGGTGGCTCATGGTGAGCAGCACCAGGCGCCCGGGGGGCACGGCGTCGGGTTCTTCGGTCACCCCTCGAACGTACCGCGCGCCGCCGGTCCGGCGATCACCCGCCCGGCGATCACCGGTGCGGGCGGGTGGGACGGCCGGGTGAGACGGGCGGGTGAGACGGGCGCCGGTCACGCCACGTCCGTCACATCACGTCCGTCACGCCACGTCGGTGGGCGCGGCGGTGTCGCCGGGGCTCGACACCGGGGTCTTGTCGATCACCCACGGGTTCTTGACCTGGCCGATGGACGCGCTCTTGCCGTCCCAGACGCCGTACCGCGGGTTGATGTGCACATGGAGCGACTTGGCGGTCTTCACCATGTAGTCCTCCAGCGCCTTCTCGCCGCCGTCGCTGCCCGGCTGGTATCCGAGCGCCGCGATGATCTTCGTGATGGCAATCTTCTCGTGCAGGTAGCTGTCGATCTGGTTGGGCGGCGTGCCGTACTGCGCGAGCATGCCCGCCTCGTAGCTCTTGCGGTCGCCGCCGGCGAGTTGCTGCACCTCGGCGTCGTACTCGCGCTGCACCTCGCCCGCGGTCACCGTCAGCCCCTTGTCGGCGAGCGCCTTGTCCACCACCTGGGTCTGCACGATGACGTTGAGCACCTGGGTCGACAACTGGGTGGCGCCGGCCACGGCCTGCGCGGCCCGCGGGTCGCCGTTGGCAGCCGTCCGCAGGTCGGAGACCCGCGCCTGCACGGTCGCCACGGCGATCCGCTGGTCGCCGACCACGGCGGCCGCGCCCGTGCGGTTGGGGCCCGACCCGCACGCGGTCAGTGCGGGCGACGCCAGCAGCAGTGCGACTGCGGCGGTCGAGACGGCGGTACGGCGGCGGACCATGGGTGCCTCCCGGCGGGTGACGGCGGGGAACAGCGGGGAAGTTCTCCTCGCGTCTCGCGTCTCGCGTTCCTGGCGTGATGGATGATCGAGCACGAGGATATTGACCAACGGCGGCCGATATCCAGCACTCTGCACAACGTGATCGGGGCCGGGAGGGTTGCGGCCGGTCAGCCCGCCGGAAGCGGCTGCTTCGGGCAGGTGTCCAACACCTTGCGCATGGCGGCCTGTTCGGCGGAAGTGACCGAAAGGCCGTATTTCGTCTTCACGGCGACCTGGCGGGCCACGTAGGTGCAGCGGAAGGACTTGTTCGGGGGCAGCCAGGTGGCGGTGTCGCCGTCGCCTTTGCGGCGGTTGGTGGAGGAGTCGACGGCGAGCAGGTTCAGCGGGTCGTTGGCGAACTCCTTGCGGCGGTCCTTGGACCACTGCTGGGCGCCCTTCTGCCACGCGTCGGACAGGGCGACGGCGTGGTCGATGTCGACCTTGCTGGCACCGCGCTTGTAGACGATCTGCGTGCCGGTGTACGGGTCGGCGAGGGTGCCGCCGGTGATGACGCAGTCCTTGGTGCCGGCCCGGTACGTCTTCTTGGTGAGGTCGCGCTGCAGTATGTCGTCGCGGGTGTCGCAGTGATTGTGGTCCACGTCGGCCCAGGCGGGACCGAACTGGTCGCGGGTGTAACCGGTCTTCGGGGCGCGGCCCTTGACCTTCAGGGCGTTCGCGGCGGCCAGCGCGCTGCCGTGGGCGGCGCTCGGGGTGGCACCCGGGTCACCACCGGCGGCACCGGTGCCACCGCTGCTCGCGCTGCTCGCGCTGCTGGTGGGGTCCGCGCCCGGGGTGGTGTCCTTGCACCCGGCGACGCCCAGCGTCGCGGCCAGTACCGCCGTGCAGGCAAGCGCCCGCGTCGTACGTATCCGCATCACACACACCTCGGAAAGTTCGTCCGTCCGGGGCGTGACCCGCCCCTCCCGCCGTGCCAGGGCCTGTCGGCCGGATCTCCGCGGCGTCGCGGCGATCCGAACGACGGGCCCTACCCCTGTACCTGCCCCAACCAGGCGAGCGTACGGCGGACTTCCGCCGGGCAGGGGGGGTGGGGTCCGCGTACCCGCTCGGCGTCGTACAGCAGGCGGGTCAGCACGTCGCGGGCCGCGCGCCGGTCGCCGACGGACAGCAGGAGATGGCCGATCCGGCGCCTGATCTCCAACGGCGGACCGGGGTCGGTGGCCACCCAGCGCTCGAAGTACGGCAGCAGGACACGGTATTCGGACAGCGCGGAGGTGGTGTCGCCCAACTGCTCCAGGCACTGGGTCGCTTCGTAGCGGTACTGGAGGGCCTGCCGGTCGGCGCCGCCGTACTGGGAGGCGAACTCGTCGGACAGGCGGCGCAGTTCGGGCAGCGCGCGACGGTACTGGCCGTCCTCCATCAAGGTGGCGGCGTACTGCTTGCGCAGGCTGCGCAGCACCGGGGAGTGCTCGCCGTGCTTCTCGGCGGCGGCCGGCAGCAGTCCGCCGAGTACGTCCACGGCCTGGGTGATCCGGCCCGCGGCCAGCAGCCGGCGCACCTCGTCGACGGCGGCGGCCAGGTCGGGGCCCGCGGAGTTCACCACCGGCGGGTAGGCGGGGCGGTCGGGCAGCGGCGCGGGCTCGGGCTTGTCCGGCCAGGGGGCGTGCGGGCGCAGGAACGGCCGGGTGGGGTCCATCGGGCCGAGCGGCGCGGAACGGGCCCCGCCGGGCGGCGGCATCAGGGCGACGAGCTGCCGGAAGGCGTCCTGCGCGTCCTGCGGGCGGTCCTGCGGGTCCTTCGCGAGCAGCCGCAGCACCAGGGCCTCCAGCGGCTCGGGCACCTGGGGGCGTATTCGACGCAGCGTCGGCGGCTCCTCGTACAGGTGGCCGTGCAGCACGCCGAGTGCGGTGGGGGCCCCGAACGGCACCTCGCCGCCGAGCAGTTCGTGCAGCACCACGCCCAGGGCGTACAGGTCGGTGCGCGGGCCGATGGCGCCGCCCATCGCCTGCTCGGGCGCCATGTAGGCGGGGCTGCCGATCGGCGTCCCGGTGTGGGTGAGCCGGGTGGTGTCGGTGTCCATCACGGACGCGACACCCAGGTCGAGCACGGTGACGGTGCCGTCGGTCCTGATCATCACGTTCCGCGGTTTGAGGTCGCGGTGGACGATCGGGACGGCGTGCACCGCGGACAGCGCGGCGCACAACTGCGCGCCGACGGCGACCGCCCACGGCCACGGGTAGGGCGCGTGCGCGGCCAGGTGGTCGGCGAGGTCGCTGCCCTCCACGTACTGGATCACCAAGTACAGCTCGTCGCCGTCCGCGCCCGCGTCATGGACGGTGACCAGGCCCGGGTGGTCGACCTGGGCGGTGACCCGGCACTCGCGGTCGAAGCGCTGCCGCAGTTCCTCCACGTTCTCCCCGCCGGCGACCTTGTCGGGGCGCAGCAGCTTCACCGCGACCCGCCGGTCCAGCCGCCGGTCGTAGGCGGTCCACACCTGCCCCATGCCGCCCTGGCCGATGATCGCGGCCAGTTCGTACCGCCCGGCGATGAGCCGACCGGTCACCTGGTCCCCTCGCCCGCACCGCTGTCCTGGCTGTCGCCGTGCTCCTTGCGCAGGAAGTCGCTCAACTCGTCGAGTTCGGCGCGGACCTGGTCGATAC
>NZ_JACEGK010000289.1:0-10038 GCF_056859195.1 Streptomyces sp. NH27 | reverse complement strand
CAGCAGTGGGGGCGAGTCGGTAGGCTTCCGGCGCCCGTCCCCATGGGAGTCCGCTCGATCGCCAGGCATGAAACGCCCGGTGGCCGGTAAGGATGCCGGACGGCGTACACGCCTGGCCACGGAAATCCCGTTGCCATGAGATCCCCCGCACCGGATGCTGACCTCATGTTCGACCCAGACATAGCGCCCAGTGGCACCCTTCTCGGCCTCCTCCAGAGAGGACGCGGGGACGGGCCCCTCCATGCCCTGGCGACCGAGCGGGCGGAGGCCCTCGCCGCCCTGGAGCACTGCGTGCTGCGCGACCCCCGCCTGGACTGGCGGGTCGAGTCGCGCTCGCTGTACTACGCCCGCCTCTACTCCGACCTCGAAGGCCCGCTCGACGGGATCGAAGAGCACCTCTTCCATCCCGACGACCTGCTGGTCCCCGACGAGCACCGCTGCGGGCTGGCGCTGTCCGTGCTCGGGCACCTGGCGGGGTACGGCCGCCGCGACGCGCTGCGGCTGCTGCGCCGCTATGCCGCGGCCGGCGGCTCGTGGTCCTGGGCGCTGGACGAACTCGCCGTGCGGGACGACGAAGCCGGTCTGCGCGCGCTCGGCCCTGCCGTGGTCGCCCGTTTCCCGCACACCGAGGAGGGCGACGCGGAGCTGGCGCGGGCCGTCCGCGAGGCGTACGAACCGCGGCCGTGGCAGCTGTGGGCCGAGGACGCGGACCGGCCCGACACCGCCGCCCGGGTCCGCAAGGCCACCGAGCAGGTGTCCTTCGACCGCTGGCAGCGGCAGATGCGGTCCGCCGGGCCCACGCCCGGGTGGAGCGTCGCGGCCGTACTGGAGTGGGCCGATCAGGGGCTCGCGCAGCATCCCGCGCTCGAACGCGACCAGCCCGCCGCGCGCTGCCTCGCCTCGGTGGCCGGGCCCGAGGACCGCCGCGCGCTGCTGGACGCGGCCCTGCACGGCCCCTCGGCCGCCCGCGCGGCCGCGCTGCGCCACCTCGTCGACCGCCGTGACCCCGAGGCGTTCGCCCTCGTGGAGGCCGCAGCGGCCAGTGCGGACGAGCGGGTGGTACGGGCCGCCGTCGAGTCGTTCGAGCGGCGGGCCGACGACGAGGCGAGCACGCACGCGCGCAAGTGGGCGGAGCGCACCGACCCGCTCGGATACGCGGCCGCCCGCATCCTGGCCAGACATGGCGGCGCGCGCGACGCCGACCTCGTGCTCGCCGCGCTGCGCCGTGCCGTGCAGACCGGCGGGGCCGACGCCGACGGTCTCGACGCCCTGGTCGAAGGGGCGGGACGGCTCGCCGCGTGCCGGGCGGCGCCGGTGCTGAGGCATCTCTACCGGGAGACCTCGTCGTCCCAGTTGCGCGGGATCGCCGCACACGCGCTGGCCGCCACGGATCCGGGGTTCGCGGCCGGGTTCGCCGTGGAGTGCCTGTGGGACTGCGAGGAGAGCACGCGGGAGCTGGCGGCGCGCAAGGCCGCGTCCGGGGATGTCCGGGTGCTGGCCCAGCTGCGCAGGCTGGCCGCGGACCCGGCGGAGGAAGTCGATGTCCAGACGGCGGTACGAGGCCGGCTGAGCGCCGGCTGACGCGGTAGCCGCGGGGCTTCGGCAGGGTTCGCCGTTCCGGCGGCTAGGCCCGTCCGGAGGCGCGCGGGACGCACCCGCGCCTCCGGACCGCCCGGACTCGCCACAGGAGCCGCAGGAGCCGGCCCGGCGCCCTGTGCGTCCGGGTCCGCACCCGCGGCCACGTCCGGACCCGGACCCGGACCCGCACCCACGTCCGCATCCGCATCCGTGCGCTGGACGATGTCCCCGGTCCCGCCCCGCAGCCGCTGCCGCGCGCCCTGGAACGGCCCCCTGACCGCAGCCGAACCGGCATCGACGCACCACCTGGGCGCCTCCGCCGTCTCTTACCACATCCTGCGGCTGCACCGGGCCGGGCCGCCGGCCCGGAACCGCCGCGGGCGCAGCGTGTGAGTACGTGCGGACCTACGTCCGGATTCCCCGCGGCGGCGCGTCTGCTGCGCGGTGTGCCGTAGCTGCGTGGCCGAGCCGGGCCGGCTCGGGCAGGCGGCCGAGGGGCCGCGCGAAAGTACACACAAAAGGGTGGCGTTAGGCATATGCCGGAAGCACCACCGGATCGGGTATCGCGGAAACCCTTACGAGTCATCGCTCGCTGTGCAACAGTCGTAACTGGTCCATCTGTCCCACCGTCCGCCACGGCCGCAGTCGCGGCTGCCCGCAGACATCCCTCGGAGTGCGTCATGCCGTCCCCCGCGCACGCGGATTCCCCCGCAGCACAGCCACCCGGTCCTGGGGCTGTGGATGCCCTGATCAGCCAGGCGCGCCAGTTGCGCAGCAGGGTCGACGCTGTGCTCGGCGAGAGCGTGTCGGCGGCCGAGGACCCGCGGTTGCGGTGGCAGCGGGCGCTGTGCGACCTCGCGGTGCACCAGCTCGACGATCTGGGCACGCACCTGGGGCAGTTGCGGGAGGGCTTCGACCTGGACGTGCCGGTCGAGGCGCTGATGCGGGGGTCCGGGTCGGAACCGGCCGCGGGCGTCGGCGGGTCCGCGCTGCCCGACCCGACCGCGGTCGGCGCGCTCGGGCGGGCCGGGAGCGCCGAGTGGGACCTGCTCACCGACGCGGCGCAGTGGTCCGAGGATTTGTACCGCATCTTCGGCCGCGCCCCGCAGGACGGGCCACTGACCTTGGACGAACTGCCGTCGTGGCTCTTCTCGGAGGACCAGCAACTGCTCAGCGAGATGGTGACCGGCTGCCTGGTCGACGGGCGGTCGATCGACGGCGAGTTCAGGATCGTGCGTGCCGACGGCTCCGTGCGCACCGTGCACATGGTCGGCGAGCCGGTCTTCGACGCCGACGGCGGCACCGTCGCGATGTGGTCGGTGATCCGCGACGTCAGCGACCTGCGGCGCAGCCAGCGGACGCTCAGGGAGACCCGCGACTCCCTGGAGCGGCAGCGGCAGATCGCGCAGACCGAGCGCCGGCTCGCGGTGGAGTTGCAGGAGGCCGTGCTCCCACCGTGGCGCGGCGGGCTGCGCTTCCCGCAGGAGGGCGGTCCCGCCGCGATGGACCTTGCCGCGCGCTACCTCCCGTCGGCGACCAGCGGCCTGATCGGCGGCGACTGGTACGACGCGATGCAACTGCCCGACGGCTCCTCCTTACTGTCGGTCGGCGACCTCACCGGACACGGCGTGGCCGCCACCTCGGGCATGGCGATGCTGCTCGGCGCGCTGCGCGGCATGGCCGTCGCCGGGCTGGAGCCCGGCGCGCTGATGGCCGCGCTCAACGAACTCCTCGACAGCTCCCCGCAGCCCGCCCTCGGCAGCGCCCTGTGCTGCCGGTACGAACCCGCCGAGCGGGTCCTGCACTGGGCGCAGGCCGGGCACCCCGCCCCGCTGCTGTTCCGCAACGGGACGGGGCGCGTACTCGACCCGCCCGACGGCATGCTGCTCGGTGCCACCGCAGGCACCCGGTATGCCCAGGCGCGTGAGCAACTCATCCCCGGCGACCTGCTGTTGCTGCACACCGACGGCCTGGTGCCGCGCCGCTTCCCGCACAACGCGGCCTCCGGCGGCAGCGCCGAACACCTGCTCGCCATGGGACCGCTGTTCGACGGCGCCCGGTCCGCGCAGGACTGCCTGCGCATGGTGGCCGAGGAGTTCGACGTCCCCGACCGGGCGGACGACGCGTGCGTGCTGATCGCCAGGATCTCCTGACCACCCGAACGGTCACCCGACCGTATGGTCACGCAACCGTATGACGGTACGACGGCACGACTCCATGACCAGCTGACCGTACGACGTGGGCAACGGCCCGACCAGGGCTGTGCCCGGCTGCCCGGCAACGGTGCGACGAATCGGCGTCGTCACACCGAACGGGTCTGCGAGGCCCTCCCCTTCCCTTCCTTCGGCCCCTTCACCTCCCTGGTCGGTTTCGGTTTCGGCAGCACCTTCTCGATCTCCTGGCGCAGCTCCTGGATGTCGCTCTGCCCGGAGTACCGCGCGGTGAGCCGGTACATCTGGCGCAGCCGGTCCCAGGTGCGGTGCGAGGAGGTCTGCCCGATGGTCGCCAGCGCGATCCGGGCGTAGTGGTCCGCCTGTTCGGGCTCGTCGGCGATGAAGCAGGCCGAGGCGAGCGAGAGGTGGTCGAAGATCACCGACCTCTCGTGGCCCTCGCCGCGCAGCTCGATCGCCTGCTTGGCGTGCAATTGGGCGAGGGCGGCGGCCGACGGGTCGTGCTCGGCCAGCGTGCGGTAGGCCAGCGCCTGCATGCCGTGCAGGTCGGCCTCGTCGAAGTTCTGCATCCAGGGCGGCGGCGCGTCGCCCCCGTCGGACGCGAAGAGCTCCTCGGCCTCGCCCAGGGTGCGGCGCATCTCCTGGCCGTGCCCCATGGACGCCTGCGCCCACGCCTCGATGGTGCGCAGCATCGCCTGGGTGCGCGGCAGATTCTGCTCGCCGGAAGCGGACGTGGCGAGCTTCATCAGGTCGATCGCCTCGTCGGGGCGGTCCAGGTGCACCATCTGGCGGGCCGCCCTGGACAGCGCCTCACCGGCCCGCGGCCGGTCGCCGCCCTCGTGTGCCGCGTGCGCGGCGATCACGAAGTACTTCTGGGCGGTGGGTTCCAGGCCGACGTCGTGCGACATCCAGCCGGCGAGCACCGCGAGGTTCGCGGCGACCCCCCACAACCGCCGTTGCAGGTGCGGGGGGTGGCGGTAGGAGAGCAGTCCGCCGACCTCGTTGAGCTGGCCGACCACCGCCTTTCGCTGGAGCCCGCCGCCGCGTGAGGAGTCCCAGGCGCGGAAGACCTCGACCGAGTGCTCCAGCGACTTGATCTCCTGGGAGCCGATCGGGGCCGCCTCGTAGGCGTCGTAGGCGACCGGATCGGCGGCGAGCGGGTCGTCGAGCACAGGTGCGTCGGCCGCCAGGGCCGGATCGGTGTGCAGCCAGTCGTGCATGGCCGTGCTGAGTACGGTGCCGGCGGTGAGCGCGGCGCCCGCGCCCACCAGTCCGCGTCGGTTGAGCATGAGGTCCATTCCCGTGAATTCGGTGAGGACCGCGGCGGTTCGCTCCGGCGGCCACGGCAGGCCGTCCCCGGTCTGTCTCTTCCCCGCCTGCCGGCGCCGGTCGAACCCGAGATCCTCGATGGTCACGACACGGCCGAGGCGCTCGGTGAACAGCGCGGCCAGCACCTTCGGCACGGGTTCGCGCGGCGACTCACCGGTGTCGATCCAGCGGCGCACCCGCGAGGTGTCGGTCGCCAGTTGCGGATGGCCCATGGCCGCCGCATGCCGGTTGACCAGCCGTGCGAGTTCGCCCTTGGACCAGCCGGTGAGGCCGAACAGGTCCGCGAGTCGGGTGTTGGCTCCATTGCCCACGTCAAGCCCCCAGGTTCCTCGGCACGTTGACAGTAATCCCGCTGACATTGGCCTCGCGACTATTCGCCAGGGTTCGCCAGGGTCCGCCAGATGGTCTGCCACCCGCGCCAGGGTGTCAGGTAGGAACGCGCCACCCCGGCCCGGTTCCGCATTCCCCAGGGTGCGGAACCGCGCCCGGGGCGGCGCCCCTGGAACTCGTAGGCACGCGAAGGGATCTGCTTCCACTCATGTATTCGGCATCGTCCTCCGTGTCCGCCCCGCCCCGGCCCGCGCACCCCTCCGTCGGCGAGCCGGTGCTGCGCCCGCGCCCGGCCGCTTTGCGGCGGACCATGGCCGGCGGCTCCCATCCGCTCGGCGGGAGAATCGACTTGACCGGCCCGCAGGGGGCTCAGCTGCGTACCGCCGTGGCCGCCGTACAGCGGATCTGCCCCGAGTTCGCTCCCGTGCAGCTGCTACGGCGCGGTGGTCGTACCGCGCTGCTGATCGGCACCTCCGGCCGGGCACCGGCGGTCGCCAAATGTCTGCTGGACCACTCCCCCACCTGGACGGAACGTTTCCGCCACGAGATAGCGGCCTACCGCACGTTCGTCCGGCAGCGCCCGCCGGTGCGGGTGCCGCGGCTGATCGCCGCAGACCCGGACAGCTGCGTACTGGTGATGGAACGGATGCCGGGAAGGGTGGTCGCACCGCAGCGGCACCCTGTGCAGGCGCCGACCCGGGGGGATGTGCGCGCCGCGCTGTCGGCATACTCGAGAATCAACGCGTGGCGGCCGGCCCCCGGGTCGTTCGACGCGCCGATCGACTACCCGGCGCGGATCGGGCGCTGCCACGAACTGGGCCTGCTCACCGATCGGGATCTGGGCGACCTGCAGAAGCTGCTGCGCGGACTGGCGCACGCGCAGGGCCAGTTCTGCCACGGCGACGCCCTCCTGTCGAACGTGCTGCTGTCGCCGGCCGGGCCGTCGCTGGTCGACTGGGAGCACGCGGGCTGGTACCTGCCCGGGTACGACCTGGCGGTGCTGTGGTCGGTGCTCGGGGACGATCCCGCGGCGCGACGGCAGATCAGCCAGCAGGCGCAGGCGCACGGCGCCGAGGCCCGCGACGGGTTCCTGGTGAACCTGATGCTGGTGCTGACCCGCGAGATCCGTACCTACGAGACCGCCGTGCAGCGGACGATGCGGGCCACCGGTCCGATCGCGCCGGGTTCCGCCGAGGCGGGCGAGGAGCAGCGGTTGCTGCTGCGGCGGCTCCACGACGACTGCGGGATGGCGCGGCGCGCGGTGCGGGCGGCGGTCGGCACGCAGTAGCAACCGCGGGCCGGACCGTACGGCAGCGGCCTCCCGGTGCCCGCCCACCCGCGGTGGCGTACACGGCCGTACGCCCGTGCCCCGGCCGGGAAATGTCGACAGACGGGCGAAGCCGAGCACAGAGGATCCACAGGTGTACGCCACTGGCGGTCGGCAGGTGGGCGGCCGCACGGCGCGGAAACCTGGGGGTGCGGGGTCCTGACGTGCGGACGGCGCGCCGTATACGGGTGGTTGACGGGGAGTCGGGAAGGCCGGTACCTGTGTGGAGCTGATCAACCGGTGACCCCCATCCGCAGGAGGCCGTTGTGTCGCGTTCCGCTCCCCCACCCGGTAGACCCGTCCCACTCGGGCGCCGTGCCCGAAGCGCGGTGGCGGTCGCCGCTGCGGCCGTCCTGCTGCCGCTGTTCGGCACGGGGACCGCACACGCGGCCGCGCCGGGTTCGCTCCAGCAGGCGTTCAGTGACGCCGCCGGGAAGTACGGGGTGCCGCGCAGCGTGCTGCTGGGCGTGTCGTACATGGAGTCCCGGTGGGACGGCCACCAGGGCATGCCGAGCGTCACCGGCGGCTACGGGCCGATGCACCTGACCGACGCGCGGACCGCGCTGACCGACTTCCCGGTGAAGCAGGTCGGCGACGGGGGCGACGACGGCCGCGGGGACGACTCGCGCCCGCTGATCACGCCCGCGCAGGCGGCCGCACCGGCCACCGCGGCCTTCCCGGCGAACCTGACCACGGTGGAGCGCGCGGCGACCCTCACCGGGCTGACGTCCGCCGAACTGCGCAGCGCGCCGGCGGCGAACGTGGCCGGCGGCGCGGCTCTGCTGGCCGCGGAGCAGCGGAAGCTGGGCGAGCCGCTGAGCGGCGATCCGGCCGACTGGTACGCCGCCGTGGCGCGCTACTCCGGCGCGGACGACCGGGACACCGCGGACTCGTTCGCCGCCGACGTGTTCGACGTGATCCGGCAGGGCGAGGCGCGCACCACCGACAGCGGCCAGCGGGTGGCGCTCGCCGCGCTGCCCGGCCTGGCGCCCGCGGCCGACCAGGCCGCGAAGGTGGGGCTGCGCGCGGACAATGACGCGAACACCGAGTGCCCGCCGGGCCTGGGCTGCGAGTGGGTGCCGGCGCCCTACCAGGAGATCGGCGGCGGGGACTACGGCAACTACGACCTCGCCGACCGGCCGCACGACGAGAAGATCGACACGATCATCATCCACGACACCGAGGGCTCCTGGGCCACCTCGCTGAAGCTGGTGCAGGACCCGACGTACCTGGCGTGGCACTACACGGTGCGCTCCTCCGACGGGCACGTCGCGCAGCACGTGAAGACCCAGGACGTCGGCTGGCAGGCCGGCAACTGGTACACCAACTCCAAGTCCATCGGGATCGAGCACGAGGGCTTCCTCACCGACCCGGACGCCTGGTTCACGGAGGCGATGTACCGCTCGTCGGCGCGGCTGGTGCGCTACCTGGCGCAGAAGTACGACGTGCCGCTGAACCGGCAGCACATCCTCGGCCACGACAACGTGCCGGGGCCGACGGGTTCCTACGTGCCCGGCATGCACACCGACCCCGGGCCGTACTGGGACTGGGCCCACTACATGGCACTGCTCGGCGCGCCGATCCACCCGACCGCGGGGACGTGGGGCGGTGAGGTGACGATCGACCCGGACTACGCGACGAACCAGCCGGTCTACACCGGCTGCACCACGGCGGGCGCGACCTGCCCGGCGCACGGCTCCGACGCGGTGCGGCTGTACACAGCGCCGAGCGAGGACGCTCCGCTGGTGCGGGACGTCGGTCTGCACGGCGCGACGGGCGCCAGCACCACCGACGTCAACGACATGGGCGCGCGGGCGTCCACCGGCCAGCAGTACGCGGTCGCCGGACGGCAGGGCGACTGGACCGCGATCTGGTACCTCGGCCAGAAGGCGTGGTTCCACAACCCGAAGTCGAACCCGACGGCAGTGGACGCGACGGGTCTGGTGGTGACCCCGAAGAAGGGCCTGGCCGGTATCCCGGTCTACGGCCGCGCCTACCCCGAGGCGAGCGCCTTCCCGGCCGACGTGCCGGTCCAGCCGCTCACCCCGATGCCCTACACCATCCCGGCCGGCCAGCGGTACGTGGTCGGCGGCGCGGTGCACGGCGAGTACTACTACTCGGTGACCTTCGATCCGGCGGGCCACCAGGTGGTGCGGGGCAAGAACGTCTACTACGAGATCCAGCTCGGGCACCGGGTGGAGTACGTCCTCGCGTCCGACGTGGTGCTGCTGCCCTCGGCCCTGCAGTAGCCCGGCCGGGAGGCACAAGTAAGGGGCGCCATCCCTGGGATGGCGCCCCTTACGTTGTTCGGCTCCTACCGCTCGTGCGGCCGGCTCGTACAGGTCGGCCGGATCGCAGCACCCGTCCGGCGCGCGGCCCCGGCGGTCACTCGGCCTGGAACATCTCCGCGGGCAGCGGCTTGAGCAGCTGGTAGAGGTCCTCGGTGATCGGGCGGTCCCACGTGGCGATGGTGACCTGCACGCCGTCGCTGCGGTCGAACTGCGCACAGGCGACCCGGGACTCGGAGATCTTGATCCGGCGGACGATCAGCGGTCCGTCGCCGAGCATCACCGGGGTGCCCTCGACGTTGACCACCTCGGCCGGCTCGTCGTTGCCGAGCGCGGCCAGCAGTTGCGCCACCTCGAAGGGCACCTGGCCCTCCTCCAGCTCGCGGGCCGGGGAGCCCTCGGGGAGGTTCCCGATCAGCATCGCGGGACCACGGCCGCCGAAGAGGTCGTACCGCAGGTAGATGCCCTGGCAGCTCCCGTCGGCGCCGGGCAGCAGCCCCGCGCCCAAGTCGCCGGGCCAGTCCCCCGGGTCCATCGCGAGGACGTCGAAGTCCGGCCCGGTGGGCGTGGCTGCGCTACGGCGGCGGAGGAAGGACATGCGGCCATCGTACGGGGTGGCATGGCCAGGGCGGGAGCCCGTCCATCCCGTCCCGCGCACTGCCGCGGAGGGCGCGGCGAGCGGTGCGGCGGACGGCGCGGGAACGACGGTGCCGGTACGCCACTGGCAGGAGGCGTACCGGCACCGGTGGAGCCCACGACTCCGAGGGAGGCGGGCGCCTTCCCGGTCGGCCCGCCGCGACCTTCCCACGGCCCCCACGGCCGCCACCACTCCGCTCCGACCCCACTCCCCGCCAAAGCTCCCATGCGCCCCACGTGCGCCCCCGTTACCCAAGGTCATTGCGTGATGGGGATCTGTCCAGGTTGATCACGTGAGGCCGAGGATGGACAAAGGTCGGCGGTAGTCGCGGCCGGCGTTCCGGAGGGCAGCGGCGATGTTGGGCTCGCCGTTCTGGCG
>NZ_JACEGK010000288.1:0-10137 GCF_056859195.1 Streptomyces sp. NH27 | reverse complement strand
GCCCTGGAATCCGCCCACGCGCCTACCCTCCGGGGCGCGGGAGCACGCGTACGTGCCGATCTTGTGGTCCAGCACCGTCAGGGTGCCCTGGAGTTCGGCGATCCGCCGGACCACGTCCACCCGGGTGGACTCCAGCAGCGCCTGCCGCTCGCCGAACGTGTGGTCGCCCGCCCGCACCATCTCCGCGTACGTCACCATGTCCGCGACCGGCATCCCCGTCAGCCGCAACTTCCCGACGAAAGCGAGCCAGTCCAGATCCCGGTTGCTGAACCGGCGCTGGCCGGTGTGCGACCGGTCCACGTGCGGCATCAGCCCGATCCGCTCGTACCAGCGCAGCGTGTGCGCGCTCAGCCCGGTGAACTCCGCGACCTCGCTGATCGTGTACTGGTCCTGCCCGTCCGGCCGCAGATGCGTCTGCGGATCTTCGCAACTCACTGTGTTGCTCGGCTTGCTCTTCGCCACCTGCACGACCGTCATACCTCTTACGCTAAGACCTTCGAGCGCACTCTAGGCAAGGGGATCTGGGTGCCCCTGGTGGTGAGCGCCTTTTCGCGGAAGGAGCAGCACGAAAACAGGGGCGCGGGGAACGGCGCGACCGGCCACCGCGGGCCGCAAGGTCCCTGAACCGACAGAACCCCCCACCCCGTAGGGTCGGTCACCATGAACAGCTTGGACTTGATCGGCCAGTGGCCCGTGGCCAACGCCGCCGCGGGCGTGGTCCGGGCAGACGGCACCGTGGCCGGGACGTACGGCGCCCTCCACCGGCGGTACCCGCTGGCGTCGGTGACGAAGCCGCTCGCGGCGTACGCGGTCCTCGTGGCCTGGGAGGAGGGCGTGTTCGAGCTGGACGACCCGGCGGGCCCGGAGGGCGCGACGGTACGGCACCTGCTCGCCCACGCCTCGGGGCTGGCCTTCGACGCCCCGAAGGTGATGGCGGCCCCCGGCACCCGCCGCATCTACTCGAACTCCGGCTTCGACGCCCTGGGCGACGCCCTCGCGAAGGCGGCCGGCATCCCGTTCGCGGAGTACGCCCGCCAGGCGGTGCTGGAGCCGCTGGGCATGGCGGACACCGCGCTGAACGGCTCACCCGCGGCCGACGGCGTCTCCACCGTCGCGGATCTGCTGAAGTTCGCCGCGGAGGTGCAGGCCCCGCGGCTGCTGCACCCCTCGACCGTGGCGACCGCGACCTCCGTGGCGTTCCCCGGGCTCAAGGGCGTGCTGCCCGGCTACGGCCGCCAGGACCCGAACGACTGGGGCCTGGGCTTCGAGATCCGCGCCGCCAAGTCCCCGCACTGGACCGGCGCGCACTCCTCCCCGGCGACCTTCGGCCATTTCGGCCAGTCCGGCACCTTCCTGTGGATCGACCCGGTCGCCGGCGCGGCCTGCGTGGCGCTGACCGACCGCCCCTTCGGCGAGTGGGCGCTGCCGCTGTGGCCGCAGTTGACGGACGCGGTCCTCACCGAGCTGCGGGCGGCCGGATGACCGCGGACGGGGTGTGGCGTGCGGAGCGCCGCTACGCGGGCGGCGACCCGTCGGCCGGCATCGAGACGCTGCACGCGTTCTCCTTCGCGGGCTTCTACGACCCGGCGAACGTACGGTTCGGGCTGCTACTGGCCTGCAACGAGGAGCGGTTGGCGCCGGGCGCGGGCTTCGCCGAGCACACGCACCGCGACACCGAGATCGTCACCTGGGTGATCGAGGGCGAGTTGGAGCACCGCGACAGCGACGGTGTCGCGACCCGGCTGCGCGCGGGCGACGCCCAACTGCTCAGCGCGGGCGGCGGCGTACGCCATGTCGAGCGCAACCCGGGTGCCGGCCCGGTCCGTTTCCTCCAGATGTGGCTGCACCCGGACCCGGCCGGCGGCCCGTCCCGGCACACCGTCGCCACCGATGTCGCGCCGCCGGGGCCCGGCTCGTATCCGCTCGCGTCCGCCGCGCCGAACGCCCCGCTGCCGCTGCGCCAGCCGCACGCCGCGCTGTATCTGGCCCGCGGCTCGGGCCCGCTGCCCGACGCCCCGTTCCTCTACCTGCACGTGCTGCGCGGCACCGTCCGCGTGGACGGCACCGAACTCGGCCCCGGCGACGCCCTGCGCGCCGCCAACTCCCGTGCCCGGCAGGCCGAAGCGCCCCCCGACGCCGAGTACCTGGTGTGGCGGATGACCGCCGAACCGTCGTACGGATAGCCGAAACGGACAACCCGCCCCCCGCGCGGCCGCACCCATAAGGCAGGCTTGGACCGTGCCTCCTCCCGCGCAGCACCCGCAGAACCCGCAGAAGCGGCAGCCCCCGCACGCCTCCTCGGAGCCGCCGCGCGGCGACCACGCCGCGACCCTGCGGCGGCTGGAGAAGTCCGCCGGGCGGCTGGCCGCGCACGCCATCGCGCGGATGGACGAGCAACTCCCCTGGTACCGGGCGATGCCCCCGGAGAACCGGAGCTGGATCGGGCTCGTGGCGCAGGCCGGTATCGCGGCGTTCACCGAGTGGTTCCGCCACCCCGAGGCGCCGCAGGCGATCAGCACCGACGTCTTCGGCACCGCGCCGCGCGAGTTGACCCGGGCGATCTCACTGCGTCAGACGGTCGAAATGGTGCGCACCACCATCGAGGTCATGGAGTCGGCGATCGACGAGGTCGCCGCGCCCGGCGACGAGGGCGTGCTGCGCGAGGCGCTGCTCGTCTACGCCCGCGAGATCGCCTTCGCCACCGCGCAGGTCTACGCGCAGGCCGCCGAGGCGCGCGGCGCGTGGGATGCCCGGCTGGAGTCGCTGGTGGTCAACGCGGTGCTCTCCGGGGAGGCCGACGAGGGCGTGCTGTCGCGGGCCGCGGCGCTCGGCTGGAGCTCGCCGGACAAGATCGTGGTGGTGCTCGGCACCGCGCCCAACGGCGACAGCGAGTTGACCGTGGAGGCGATCCGGCGGGCCTCCCGGCACGCGAAGCTCCAGGTGCTCACCGGGGTGCTCGGCGAGCGGCTGGTGGTGATCGCCGGCGGTGACGACGACCCGATCCGGGTGGCGAAGGCGCTGATCGGCCCGTTCGCGCCGGGACCGGTGGTGGCCGGCCCGGTGGTCGGCGACCTGCTGTCGGCGACCAGGTCCGCGCAGGCCGCGGCGGCCGGCCTCAAGGCGTGCCGGGCCTGGCCGGACGCGCCACGCCCGGTACTCACCGACGACCTGCTACCGGAGCGTGCGATGGCGGGCGACCGCTATGCTCGCAGTCAGCTGGTGGAGGAGATCTACAGGCCGCTTGAAGAGGCGGGCTCGGCGCTACTGGAGACTCTGAGTGTCTACCTGGAGCAGGCATCCTCGCTCGAAGGTGCCGCACGGATGCTGTTCGTGCACCCCAATACGGTCCGCTACCGGCTGCGACGTGTGACCGATGTCACCGGCTGGTCGCCGTCCGACGTGCGGTCGGCGTTCACCCTGCGCATCGCGCTGATCCTGGGACGACTCTCGGACGGCGACCGGCATCGCTGACACGTTTGTTGGACACCCACAAATCGGCTGACACTTCTTCGTCCTTGTCCCCACGGGCGGTGACACCCGCCCGCGAGAGAGAGTGTGAACGTGCTCGTACTCGTCGCTCCCGGCCAAGGCGCCCAGACGCCCGGCTTCCTGTCCCCCTGGCTCGACCTGCCCGGCGCCGCCGACCGCCTCGCGGGCTGGTCCGACGTGGTCGGCCTCGACCTGGTCCACTACGGCACGAAGGCCGACGCGGACGAGATCCGCGACACGAAGGTGGCCCAACCGCTGCTGGTGGCGGCGGGGTTGCTGTCGGCCGGTGAGCTGGGCCTGTTCGGCAACGGCGGCACCGGACGGCCCGACGTGGTCGCCGGGCACAGCGTCGGCGAGATCACCGCCGCCGTGCTGGCCGGGGTCCTGTCCGAGCAGGACGCGCTGTCGTTCGTGGCCGCCCGCGGCCGCGCGATGGCCGAGGCGGCCGCGGTCACCGAGACCGGCATGTCCGCGCTGCTCGGCGGCGACCAGGGCACGGTGGTCGCCCACCTGACCGGTCTCGGCCTCACCCCGGCGAACATCAACGGCGCCGGCCAGATCGTGGCGGCCGGCACCCTGGAGCAGCTCGCCGCGCTCGCCGAGCAGCGGCCGGAGGGCGCCCGGGTGCGGCCGCTGGCGGTGGCCGGCGCGTTCCACACCGCCCACATGGCCCCCGCGGTGGCCACCCTGGAGGCGCTCGCGCCGACGCTGACCGTCGCGGACCCCTCGTTGCCGTATGTCTCGAACGCGGATGGGCAGAAGGTGGACAAGGGCGCAGAAGTCGTGCGCAGGCTTGTCATGCAGGTTTCGCACCCGGTGCGCTGGGATCTGTGCATGGAAACGTTCAAGGAGCTCGGGGTCACCGCGATCATCGAGGTGTCGCCCGGTGGCACGCTGGTCGGCCTGGCCAAGCGCGCCCTGCCGGGGGTGCGCACCCTGGCGCTGAAGACACCGGACCAGTTGGCCGCCGCACGCGAGCTGGCCGCGGAGGCGGCGGGCACGCCGCCGCAGGATCGACCGGAAGACTCCATCCCGCAGGACGCGACAGAGGAGCACCCGCAGCGATGACAGCGAAGATCAACCCCAGCAAGGGTGCCCCCCACGCACGGATTCTCGGGGTGGGCGGTTACCGCCCGGTCCGGGTGGTCCCCAACGAGGTCATCCTCGAACACATCGACTCCAGCGACGAGTGGATCAGGTCCCGGTCCGGGATCGCCTCCCGGCACTGGGCCGGGCCGGACGAGACCGTCGCCGAGATGTCCATCGAGGCCGCCGGCAAGGCGATCGCCGACGCCGGCATCGACGCCTCCGACATCGAAGCGGTCGTGGTCGCGACCGTCTCGCACTTCAAGCAGACCCCGGCGGTCGCCACCGAGATCGCGCACCGGATCGGCGCGGGCAAGCCGGCCGCGTTCGACATCTCGGCCGGCTGCGCGGGCTTCGCCTACGGCCTGACCCTCGGCAAGGGCATGATCACCGACGGCACCGCCGGCCATGTCCTGGTGATCGGCGTGGAGCGGCTCAGCGACCTCACCGACAAGGAGGACCGGGCGACCGCCTTCCTCTTCGGCGACGGCGCGGGCGCGGTCGTGCTCGGCCCCTCGAAGGTGCCTGCCATAGGACCGACGGTCTGGGGCTCCGAGGGTGACAAGTCGGGCACCATCACCCAGACGGTGGCCTGGGACCAGTTCCGGAGCGGCGACCAGTCGCAGCTCCCGGTGGACTCGCACGGCGAGGTCAAGTTCCCGGCGATCACCCAGGAGGGCCAGGCGGTCTTCCGCTGGGCGGTGTACGAGATGGCCCGGGTGGCCCAGGAGGCGCTGGACGCCGCCGGGGTCACGGCCGCGGACCTGGACGCCTTCATCCCGCACCAGGCCAACATGCGGATCATCGACTCCATGATCAAGGCGCTGAAGCTGCCCGACCACGTCGCGGTGGCCCGCGACGTCGAGACCACCGGCAACACCTCGGCGGCGTCCATCCCGCTGGCGATGGAGCGGCTGCTCGCCTCCGGCAAGGTCAAGAGCGGCGACACCGCCCTGATCATCGGGTTCGGGGCGGGGCTGGTCTACGCGGCCACGGTCGTTACTCTCCCCTAGACACACCTCGCGGCGCCGCAGTCCCGCACGCCGCATCGACAGCGAAACATCAAGGAGCGCCGTAAACATGGCAGCCACCAAGGAAGCGATCGTCGCCGGTCTCGCCGACATCGTGAACGAGATCGCCGGCATCCCCACCGAGGACGTGCAGCTCGACAAGTCCTTCACCGACGACCTGGACGTCGACTCGCTGTCCATGGTCGAGGTCGTCGTGGCGGCCGAGGAGCAGTTCAGCGTGAAGATCCCGGACGACGACGTCAAGAACCTCAAGACGGTCGGCGACGCGGTCGACTACATCCTCAAGGCCCAGGTCTGAGTCGGTCCTACAGCGGCCTCACCCCCCGCGACGGGTCCCCCGCGGGCCCGTGAACAACCGGGACGACGCGCCTGTCGCCCGCCCTTCTAGACGTGGAGAGACAATTCCTGTGAGCCCGACCAATCACACCGTGGTCGTCACCGGTATCGGAGCAACCACACCGCTGGGTGGCGACAGCGCGTCGACCTGGGAAGCACTGCTGGCCGGCCGTTCCGGTGTCCGGACGCTTGCGCAGGATTGGGCAGCCGAACTGCCGGTGCGCATCGCCGCCAGCATCGCCGTCGAGCCGGGCGAGGTCCTGCCCCGGCCGCTCGCCCGCAAGCTCGACCGCAGCGCGCAGTTCGCGCTGATCGCGGCGCGCGAGGCGTGGGCGGACGCCGGGTTCACCGCGAAGGCCGGCGAGGACCCTTCGGTCGACCCGGACCGGCTGGGCACGGTGATCGCTTCCGGCATCGGCGGTGTCACCACGCTGCTCGGCCAGTACGACGTGCTCAAGAACCAGGGCGTCCGCAAGGTCTCCCCGCACACCGTGCCGATGCTGATGCCCAACAGCCCGGCGGCGAACGTCGGCATCGACGTGAACGCCCGCGCGGGCGTGCACACCCCGGTCAGCGCCTGCGCGTCCGGCGCGGAGGCGATCGGCTACGCGATCGAGATGATCCGCACCGGCCGGGCCGACGTGGTGGTCGCCGGCGGCACCGAGGCGGCCATCCACCCGCTGCCCATCGTGGCCTTCGGCAACATGATGGCGATGTCCAAGAACAACGACGACCCCGAGGGCGCCTCCCGGCCGTACGACACGGCCCGCAACGGCTTCGTGCTCGGCGAGGGCGCCGGCGTGGTGGTCCTGGAGTCCGCGGAGCACGCCGCCGCGCGCGGCGCGCGCGCCTACTGCGAGGCGGTCGGCCAGGGCATCTCCGCCGACGCGCACCACATCACGCAGCCGGAGCCGTCGGGGCGCGGAATCGCTTCGGCGCTCCAGCACCTGATGGAGAACACCGACATCAAGCCGGCCGAGATCGTGCACGCCAACGCACACGCGACCTCCACCCCGCAGGGTGACATCGCCGAACTCAAGGCGCTGCGGAAGGTGCTCGGGGACGACGTCGACCACATGGCGATCTCCGCGACCAAGTCGATGACCGGGCATCTGCTCGGTGGGGCCGGCGGGATCGAGACGGTGACGACCGTCCTCGCCCTCCGCAACCGGCTCGCGCCGCCCACGATCAACCTGGAGAACCCGGACCCGGAGATGGACGCGGACGTCGTCCGCGCCGAGCCCCGTCCGTTGCCCGCCGGCACCATCGCGGCGCTCAACAACTCCTTCGGCTTCGGCGGCCACAACGTGGTGCTGGCGCTGCGTACGCTGCCGGAGTAGAGGTTCCCCCGCGCCCCTTTCCTTTGGGGCGCGGGGTTCTTTCGCGGCAGGAGCCGCACGTCCGGGCACCCCGGGAGGTCCGGCTACCCCGGGAAGCTCGCGAAGTAGTTCGCGGCCATGTCCTGCCCGCCGTGGCCCTGTTCGGCCGCGCGCCGGAAGCGTTCCGCCCCGGCCGCCGCGAGATCGAGCCGTACTCCGTTGCGCTCGCCCACATCGGCGATGAGCCGTAGGTCCTTCAAGGCGCCCTCGACCGTGAAGGACGGCGTGTAGTCGCCGGAGCGGATCGTCGCGGCCTTGAGCCGCAGATACGGCGAGTCCATCGGCCCGCCCTCGATCGCCTCGAAGAAGCGGTCCGGGTCCACGCCGAGCGCTTCCGACAGCGCCATCACCTCACCCGTGGCGTTGGTGATCGCCAGCACCCAGCTGTTGAGCACCAGTTTGAGCGCGCTGGCGGCGCCCCCGGCCCCGTCGTCGCCGACCCAGATGACCTTGCGGCCGATCGCCTCGAAGACCGGCCCGGCCAGGGCCTTCGCCGCGGCGGGCCCGGCCGCGAGCACCGTCAGGTCGCCGCTCTCCGCGGGTGCTTTGGTGCCGAGCACGGGAGCGTCGAGGAAGAGCAGGCCGTTCGCCGCCGCGACCGCGGCCAGTTCGCTCTGCGCGTCCGGCCCGACCGTGCTGCTCTGCACCCACACCGCCCCCTGCCTCAGCGCGGGCACGGCGGTCCGCATCACGTCGAGCACGGCGGGTCCGTCGAGCAGCATCGTGAGCACCGCATCGGCGCCCCGTACGGCCTCGGCCGGGTCGGCGGTGACATGCACCCCGGCCTCGGCGAGCGGTTGCGCGCGGGCGATCGTACGGTTCCAGGCGCGGACCTGGTGTCCGGCGGCGGCGAGGTTGCGGGCCATTCCGGCGCCCATGGCGCCGGTACCCAGGACTGCGACGGAGAGCTTCTGCGATGACATGCCGGCAGGCTATTGCGCGGGCCCGGCGAACACAGGGCGGCGTACGGCGGGACGCGAAGCGGTCGTCCGGCTGGTCGTACGCCGGTGCGGCGGCGCAGCGGTGCGGCCGGGCGTGGAGCGGGGCCGCACGGGCTCGTACGGGCTCGTACGGGGTCTCCGTACGGCGGCCGTACGGCACAGGGGCGGTGCGGCCGGGTCAGACCACCTGGTGCAGCCAGCGGACCGGCGCGCCCTCGCCCGCGTATCGGAAGGGCTCCAGTTCGTCGTCCCAGGGCTTGCCCAGCAGCCGGGACAGCTCGGCTTCGAGGTCGGCCTCGCCCTTGCGGGCGCGCAGCATCGCGGCGCGCAGCCGGTCCTCGGGGATGAGGATGTCGCCGTGCATGCCGATGACCGCGTGGAAGATGCCGAGTTCGGGGGTCGCGCTGTAGCGCTCGCCCTCGGCGGTCGAGCACGGCTCGGCGGTGACCTCGAAGCGCAGCAACTGCCAGCCGCGCAGCGCGGACGCCAGCTTCGAGGCGGTGCCGGGCTCTCCCTGCCAGGAGAACTCGGCGCGCCAGGTGCCGGGAGCCGCGGGCTGCCGGACCCAGTCGAGGTTCACACGCACGCCGAGGACGCCCGCGACGGCCCACTCCACATGTGGACACAACGCGCGCGGTGCGGCGTGCACGTACAGAACACCACGTGTCGTCACCGGTACCTCCAGTGTGGGACGAGGTTCGCCTTCCCCAGCGGCCTCACCCTCGAACTGGTTGAACCCGGGGCAACATGACACATTCTGCACTATTCAGCTGAATCAGGACAACTTTGCATCGCCGTCGCCCGCCGACCGTCGACCTCCCGTCAGATCGGTTCGCCTGTCAGGGAAAAAGCTACCCTGCGGCGTCTTCCGGGGGGTGGCGTACGGTCGGGCTGACAGCAGATGTCACCCACTCGTCGGAGGGAAGAAGCGCATGCGGATGCTGTCAGGACATGCTCTGGCACTCACCGTGACCGCGGTTCTGCTGGGCGGATGCGGGTTCGGCGGTGGCTCGCCCGACGGTGGCCGGGGGACGCCTGTCGCACACAGTTCGCATTCCGGGTCCGCCGCGCCTTCCCGTGGCACCCCGCGCAAGGTCGTCCCGGCCCGGCCGTGGAACACCCACCCGAGCACCGTCGCCGCGCTCGGCGACTCCATCACCCGCGGCTTCGACGCCTGCCACCCGCTGTCGGACTGCCCCGATGTGTCGTGGGCGACCGGCGACCGGCAACAGGTGGAGAGCGTCAGCGCGCGGCTGGGCGCCTCCAGCAGTTGGAACCTGGCCGCGTCCGGCGCGCACGTCGCCGACCTGCCCGCCCAGGCCCGCGCCGCGGCGGCCCACCACCCGGCGATGGTCACGGTGCTGATCGGCGCGAACGACGCGTGCGCGGCCGACACCGGCACGATGACGTCGGTGGCCGACTTCCGCGCCTCCTTCGACAGCGCCCTGTCCTCTCTGCACCACACGCTGCCGACCACGCAGGTGCTGGTCGCCAGCATCCCCGACCTGCAACGGCTGTGGTCGGTCGGCAAGGCCAACCCGCTGGGCCGCGAGGTGTGGAAGCTCGGCCTGTGCCCGACGATGCTGGACGACCCGACCTCCGACAGCCCGGCCGCCGACCAGCGGCGCACGGCGGTGCGCGACCGCGTGCAGGCGTACAACACGGTGCTCGGCCAGGTCTGCGCGAAGTACCAGCGCTGCCGGTACGACGGCGGCGCGGTCTTCGCCTACCGCTTCGGCACCGGCGAGCTCAGCGACTGGGACTGGTTCCACCCCAACCAGCAGGGACAGTCTCAACTGGCCCGGATCATGGCGGCGGTGGCGACCCGCCCCGCCACGGCGACGAGTTAGGCCGCACCGTGGAAGCCCCTGCCCC
>NZ_JACEGK010000287.1:0-10148 GCF_056859195.1 Streptomyces sp. NH27 | reverse complement strand
CCCTTCGAAGCGCGCTTGTGCTCCTGCCGAGCCCTGCTAGGAGGCGACCTTCTCCGCGGCGGTGGCACCCTTGGCCGCGCTGGGCGCCGGGATCGGCCGCGCGGCCTCGTAGAACTCCTCGCGGGGGTTCTCGATCGCGCCGAGCGAGACGACCTCGCGCTTGAGGAACATGCCGAGGGTCCAGTCGGCGAAGACCCGGATCTTGCGGTTCCAGGTCGGCACGGCGAGGCCGTGGTAGCCGCGGTGCATGTACCAGGCGATCCGGCCCTTGAGCTTGATCCTGGTCTTGCCGACCACGATCATCGCGACGCCCTTGTGCAGGCCCAGGCCCGCGACCGCGCCCTTGTTGGCGTGCTTGTAGTCCTGCTGCGGGAAGCCGCGCATCCCGGAGATCACGTTGTCGCCGAGCACCTTCGCCTGGCGCAGCGCGTGCTGGGCGTTCGGCGGGCACCAGGCACCCTCGCCCGCGGCCAGGTCCGGCACCTGGGCGTTGTCGCCCGCCGCCCAGATGTAGTCGGTGCCCTGCACCTGGAGGGTGGGCGCGGTGTCCACGTGACCGCGCGGGCCCAGCGGCAGGCCGAACTTCGCCAGCGCCGGGTTCGGCTTCACCCCGGCCGTCCACACGATGGTGGAGGCGTCGACCTCGAGCCCGTTGGCGAGCACCACGTGCTTGTCGACGCAGGACTTCATCGAAGTGCTGAGGTAGACCTCGATGCCGCGCTCCTGGAGGTGTTCCAGGCCCCACTTGCCGAGCTGCGGGCCGACCTCGGGGAGGATCTTGTCGGCGGCGTCCACGAGGATGAAGCGCATGTCCTCGCGCTTCACGTTCGGGTAGTACTTGGCCGCGTCACGGGCCATGTCCTCGACCTCGCCGATGGTCTCCGCGCCGGCGAAGCCGCCGCCGACGAAGACGAAGGTGAGCGCCTTGCGGCGGATCTCCTCGTCGGTGGTGGAGTCGGCCTTGTCGAGCTGCTCCAGGACGTGGTTGCGCAGGCCGATCGCCTCCTCCACACCCTTCATCCCGATGCCGTTCTCGGCCAGACCCGGGATCGGGAAGGTGCGGGAGACCGCGCCGAGCGCGATCACCAGGTAGTCGAAGGGCAGCTCGTACGTCTCGCCGACCAGCGGCTCGACGGCGGCGACCTTACGGTCCTGGTCGATGCTGGTGACCCGCCCGGTGAGCACCTCGGCCCCGGGCAGCACGCGTCGCAGCGGGACGACGACATGCCGCGGGGAGATGCTGCCTGCTGCGGTTTCGGGAAGGAAGGGCTGGTACGTCATGTACGAGCGCGGGTCGACAACCGTGACGGTTGCCTCGCCGTACCGCATCTTCTTCATGATGCGGCGCGCCGCGTACAGGCCGACGTAACCGCCGCCTACTACGAGAATCCGTGGACGCTCCGTGGTGCTCATGGATTCGAGTATCCAGTACGCCCGAGGGTGTACCTCGTGAGCCCCTTCACAAGGGTATGGACACCCCCTGCTACACTGCGCACCTTCGCGGCCGGGGGCGGCCCGAAAACCCGCCGCCCAGCGCGGTCACCAGCCGTTATACACGTCGCTGAGCAGCGTTGATCGCCGCCCCGCCCGCTGTGGTTCCCCTCTCCGCAACACCCCGGAAACACGGATGGCCCAGGGATTCAAGGGGATTTGGGGCCTCGGGCCCTGGAAAGTTGGCCCACCAGGCGGGAACTTCATGTGAAGAGTTTCACAAAGGATTCCGTGTGCCCATGATCCGGACGCATCGGCAGCCCCGTCCGGCGCGCTCACCAGGAAAGATCGTGGTCTCAACTGAGCGCGCAGGCCCGCCTCCAGGGTGCCTGGGCGGCGTCCGTAAGCCCCGGCGTCCAGGGCGCCGGGGCTTACAACCGGGGTCGTGACCGGGACCGGCCCGGCCGCCAAGCGCCCGGGCGTCCCGCGTACGGTCACGCTCCGCGTTGGGCCGCGCCCTCGGCCGACGCGTCGGACGCGTCCCCACTGTCGTCCTGCGGGTGCTCCTGCTCCACCGGGCGCCGGCGGCGCCGCTTCATCAGCGCCCACCGCCCGCGCGGGCCCGCCGACACGGCATGCGCGGCCGCCACCTCCGTACCGGCCTCCGACGCCGCCTCGGCCGCCGCCTCGGCGACCGGCAGGAAGCCCTCGCCGCGCCGCGCGTCCGGCCGTTCGTCGGTCTCCGGCCACAGGCCGAGCGACGCGCACAGCGTCGGCAGCATCGCCATCGCCGCCGTCGCGTAACCCTCTGCCGAGGGATGGAAGTTGTCCGGCCCGAACAGCTCGCGCGGCCGTGCCTCGAACTCCGGGCCCAGCAGGTCGCCGAGCGAGACCGTACGCCCGCCCAGGTCCACCACCGCGATGGTCTGCGCCGCCGCGAGCTGCCGGCTGGCCCGCCGGGCCAGCCACCGCAGCGGCTGGTAGACCGGCTCCACCGAACCCAGGTCCGGGCAGGTGCCGACCACCACCTGCGTGCCGGCGTCGCGCAGCCGCCGCACCGCGTCGGACAGCAGCCGCACCGATGCGGCCAGCGGCATCCGGCGGGTCACGTCATTGGCACCGATCATGATCACCGCCACGTCGGGCGGCGGCACCGAGGAGTCCAGCAGCAGCGACACCTGCCGGTCGAGGTCGTCGGACTGGGCGCCGGGCAGCGCCACGTTCATCAGTTTCACCGGCCGCTCGGCCACCGCCGCGAGCCCCGAGGCGAGCAGCGCCCCAGGCGTTTCCCGGGCCCGCCGCACCCCCTGTCCGGCCGCGGTGGAATCACCCAGAAAGCCCAACCGCAGCGGGGCCTCGTCGGTGCGGTGCGCGAACGCCGACCCGTATCGGCCGTCGGCCCGCGGCGGTGCGTCGTCCGACCCGCCGACCATCCGCTTGGCCAGCCGCGCCTCCGTCAGCAGGAGCCCCACCGCGGCCCCGCCCAGCAGGCTGATCCCGCCGCCGCCGAACGCCGCCGCGGTCGCGATCCGCCGTGCCACCCTCGCCCTGGACATCGAGTCGGCCCACCTCCCTGGACTATCCGGACACCACCATGCGCCACCGCGCACACACGTTCCCCGCCACACGCCGAAGACCGCACACCGACCCGGCGCGACGCGCGCCACAAATGACACCCCAAATGACACCCCTACCCACGTCGGGGCCGACCGCAGCGTCCGCGTTTCCACCAGGCCCTCTCGCCCCAGGCCCTAACCTGGTGCCACCATCACGGAGAACCCGGAGACACACGGTGCAGTTTCACGACTCGATGATCAGCCTCGTCGGCAACACCCCGCTGGTGAGGCTCAACAGCGTGACCGCGGGGATCAAGGCGACCGTCCTCGCGAAGGTCGAGTACTTCAACCCCGGAGGCTCGGTCAAGGACCGTATCGCCCTGCGGATGATCGAAGCCGCGGAGGAGAGCGGCGAACTGCGTCCCGGCGGCACCATCGTGGAGCCCACCTCCGGCAACACCGGAGTCGGCCTGGCGATGGTCGCGCAGCGCAAGGGCTACCACTGCGTCTTCGTCTGCCCGGACAAGGTCTCGACGGACAAGATCAACGTCATGCGCGCCTATGGTGCCGAGGTCGTGGTCTGCCCGACGGCCGTCGACCCCAGCCACCCCGACTCGTACTACAACGTGTCCGACCGGCTGGTGCGCGAGACGCCCAACGCCTGGAAGCCGGACCAGTACAGCAACCCGAACAACCCGCTGTCGCACTACCACTCCACCGGCCCCGAGCTGTGGAAGCAGACCGACGGCCGGATCACCCACTTCGTGGCCGGTGTCGGCACCGGCGGCACCATCTCCGGCACCGGCCGCTACCTCAAGGACGCCAGCGACGGCCGGGTGAGGGTGATCGGCGCCGATCCTGAAGGCTCCGTCTACAGCGGCGGCTCCGGGCGCCCGTACCTGGTCGAGGGCGTCGGCGAGGACTTCTGGCCGACCGCCTACGACCGCGAGGTGGCCGACGAGATCGTCGCCGTCTCCGACAAGGACTCCTTCCAGATGACCCGCCGGCTCGCCCGCGAGGAGGGCCTGTTGGTCGGCGGCTCCTGCGGCATGGCCGTCGTCGCCGCCCTGGAGGTCGCGTCCCGGCTCGGCCCGGACGACGTGGTCGTGGTGCTGCTGCCCGACAGTGGCCGCGGCTACCTGTCGAAGATCTTCAGCGACGAGTGGATGAGCTCGCACGGCTTCCTCGACGAGAACGAGGGCGAACCTCGGGTCGTCGACGTGCTGGCCCACAAGGACGGCGGCCTGCCCAACCTCGTGCACATGCACCCGGATGAGACGGTCGGTCAGGCGATCGAGGTGCTGCGCGAGTACGGCGTCTCGCAGATGCCCGTGGTCAAGCCCGGCGCAGGGCACCCCGACGTCATGGCGGCCGAGGTGATCGGCTCGGTGGTCGAGCGCGACTTGCTGCACGCGCTGTTCACCAAGCGCGCCGGCCTGGACGACCCGCTCGACAAGCACCTGTGCCCGCCGCTGCCGCAGGTCGGCTCCGGGGAGCGGGTCGGCGACCTGATGACGGTGCTGGAGAACGCGGACGCGGCGATCGTGCTGGTGGCGGGGAGGCCGACCAACGTCGTGAGCCGGCAGGACCTGCTCGCCTTCCTCGCCGGCCACGGCGCCGCGTGAGGCGGTCCGGGCATCCGGCGGCCGGTGTTCGCCGCTCCAACTCCGGATTCCGCTCCGGAATCCGTGAACTGGTACGCCCGCGACACGTCCACGCAGCACGCGCTTAACACGGGTCCGGCAGATTGGGTGATGTCGAAAGCGCGGCCGGTACACCCGGCCGCACCGGCACCCAAGTGGCGCCAAGGCTTCCGGAGCGGCTCCCGGACTCCATGGTGACCCTGGACGCGCAGGCCCGGCCCTGACCCGGCACGCGTCCTGGCGAGGACCGCCGTCGTCCCGCCCCCCGGGCAGCGATGCCCCGGGGGTGCGGCGGTCCTCGCCCCTCTTCCTTTGAAGCTCTCCCCCGACCTGCGGCACCCCCACCGGGCGGGCTCTTCCGTGGGGTGGGCCGGGGTCAGGCCCAGTCGTCCTTGTCGGCGCGGCGGTCCTTGGAGAAGAAGTTGCCCACGCCCAGGGCGAGGTTGACGCAGACGATGCCGGCCCAGCTGATCAGGAGCCCGGTGGTGCCCGCGTTGGCCACGCCGATCGCGGAGAGCGGGATCGCGGCGATCATCGTGAAGCCCGCGAAGCCGTAGCGCGCGAAGCGGGGGTTGCTCTGGGGCGGTCCGATCGGGCGCCGGTCGGCGCGCGCGGACGAGGTCTGCTGCTGGGCCAGCTCGCGGCGTACCCGCTGCTCGACGCGGCTGTCCACGCGCTCGGCCACCTTCTCCATGAACGAGTCGACCAGCTCCGACTCGTACTCCTCGCCGAGTGTCTTGCGCGCCTGCAAGGTGGCGGCGAGTTCCTTCTTGAGTTCCGGGTCGCGGGCGTCCATAGGAGCAACCGTATGAGGCGCGGCGCTTGGGCGACACTGGGGCTAACCCCCGGTTTTCCCGGGGGCGGGCTGCCCAGTAGGAGGATTCCCATGGCATCGGTGCCGCTGCTCACCGCCTTGCACGGAGGGTCGGACCGTCCGGACGCGCTGCGGGTCGACGGCAGGGAGTGCAGTTACGAGGAACTGCTCGGCGCCGCGGGGGCGGTCGCCCGGCGGGTGTCCGGGCGACACGCGTTCGCGGTGGAGGCCGACGCGTCGCTGGAGACGGTCGCGGCCGTGGTGGGCGGACTGCTCGCCGGGGTGCCGGTGGTGCCGGTCGCCCCGGACGCGGGTCCGGACGAACGGGCGCACGTACTGCGGGACTCCGGCGCGGAGCTGCTCGCGGTGGACTTCGCCGAGCGCGCCGACTTCACCGAACGGGCCGATGACGCGGGGGAGCCGGACGCGGGCGGCGGGCGGCCGGCACTGGTGCTCTACACCTCGGGTACGACCGGCCCGCCCAAGGGCGTCATGACCTCCCGGGCCGCGATCGCCGCGGACCTGGACGCGTTGGCGCAGGCGTGGGAGTGGACGGCGGACGACACCCTGGTGCACGGGCTGCCGCTGTTCCATGTGCACGGCCTGGTGCTCGGCGTGCTCGGCGCGTTGCGGGTCGGTAGCCGCCTGGTGCACACCGGCCGTCCCACTCCGGCGGCGTACGCGGCGGCCGGCGGCAGTCTCTACTTCGGTGTGCCCACCGTGTGGCACCGGGTGGCACGCGACGCGGCGGCGGCCCGCGCGCTGTCCGGGGCGCGGCTGCTGGTGTCGGGGAGCGCGCCGCTGCCCGCGCCGGTCTTCACCGGTCTCGCCGAACTGACCGGGCACGAGCCGGTCGAGCGCTACGGCATGACGGAGACGCTGATCACCGTCTCCGCCCGGGCGGACGGGCCGCGCCGCCCGGGCGCGGTCGGCACCCCGCTGCCCGGAATCGCCACCAGGATCGCCGAGTCCGCCGACGGCATCGGCGAACTCCAACTCACCGCCCCCACCCTCTTCGACGGCTACCTCGACCGCCCGGAGGCGACCGCGGCGGCGTACACCGACGACGGCTGGTTCCGTACCGGCGACATCGCGGCGATCGACCCGGACGGCACGCACCGGATCGTCGGGCGGGCGTCCACCGACCTGATCAAGTCAGGCGGCTACCGGATCGGCGCGGGCGAGGTGGAGAACGCGCTGCTTGCCCACCCGGCGGTGCGCGAGGCGGCGGTGGTCGGCGCGCCGCACACCGACCTGGGGCAGCAGATCGTCGCCTATGTGGTCGCCGACGGGGTGAGCGCGGGCGAACTCACCGACTTTGTCGCCGCCCGGCTTTCCGTGCACAAGCGGCCGCGCGAAGTCCGCTTTCTTGATGAATTGCCGCGTAACGCCATGGGAAAGCCGCAAAAACGGTTGCTCCCGCCGCTGTGATCGCGGTAGTCATACCGGGTTCTCTGCGCGCGCGGCTGCGACGCGCAGGAACTGTCCGGGGGTGGCGGTTTGCCCCTTGCCGGGCGGCAAGTAAGATCTGGGTCACAACCCACCCATATGAAAATCTCCGGCCGGCGTAGCGCGCCGTTCGGGTCGCCGATGCCCGGGAACCGCTCCAAAGGGCGGCGGTGATACGTCCTGCCATGGAGGCAGCACCGCATGTTCCACCGCATCGGACGCGCAGTCGTCCGCCATCCCGTATGGACGATCGTCGCGTGGCTCGTCGCCGCCGTCGCGATCGTCGCCACTGCGCCGAGTCTGCCGTCCAACAGTGACGAGAGCAGCTTCCTGCCCAGCAGTTACCAGTCGATCAAGGCGATGGACCTCCAGGAGAAGGCGTTCCCGTCGGCGTTCACGCCGGCGGCGATCGTCCTCTACCAGCGGACCGACAACGCCCCGCTGACCGCGGCCGACAAGGCCGACGTCAGCAAGATCACCACCGCCCTGGACGGCAAGCACATCGACCAGGTCCAGAAGGTCGTCGCGGGCACGCCGTCCAAGGACGGCAAGTACGACACGGCCCTTGTCCAGATGGACAAGAAGTCCAGCGGTCAGCCGAAGCAGGCCGACGCGGCGAAGGCGCTGCGCACGGACTCCAAGGACCTTGCCAAGGGCACCCATCTGAAGGTCCAGGTCGGCGGTCAGGCCGCGCAGAACCTCGACCAGCAGGACGCGGGCAACACCTCCGACGCCGTCGCGCTGATCGGTTCGCTGCTGATCATCATCATCACGCTGCTGATCATCTTCCGGTCCCCGCTGGTCGCGATCATGCCGCTGGTGATCCTGATGGCCCTGGTGTTCACCACGTCCAACGGCCTGATCTCCTACGCCACCAAGCTCTTCGGCCTCCAGGCGAACAGCTCGATCTCCGCGCTGCTGATCGTGGTGGTGCTCGGCGTCGGCACGGACTACTTCCTCTTCCTGATGTTCCGCTACCGAGAACGGCTGCGGGCGGGTGACGAACCCAAGGAAGCGATGATCAACAGCGTCACCAGGGTCGGCGAGGCAATCGCCTCGGCGGCCGGCGCGGTGATCATCTCCTTCCTGGCGCTCGCCCTGTCCACCCTGGGCTTCCTCACCCAGCTGGGCCCGGCGCTGGCCATCCTGGTCGCGGTCACACTGATCGCCGGTCTCACGCTCTTCCCGGCGATCTGCTCGCTCATCCCGCCGAAGGCGCTGTTCTGGCCGGGCAAGAAGTGGAACCAGGAGCCGTCCGGCACCCGTTTCACCTCGATCGGCCGGATGCTCGGCAGCAAGGCCGGCCTGGTCGCCATCGTCTCCGGTCTGGTGATGGTGCTGCTGACACTCGGCACCCTCGGCTACAAGGCCGACTACGACCTCGCCTCCGGGTCCATCCCCAAGACCAAGGAGTCGATGGTCGTCCAGGACAGCATGCAGAAGGCGTACTCCGCCGGTGCTGCCGACCCGACGTCTGTCTTCCTCACCAGCACCAACGGCAAGCCGCTGACCGGTGTGGACTTCACCGCCTACAAGAACAAGCTGGGGCAGGCCGACGGCGTCGCCTCCGCGACCTTCGACCAGAGCACCGGGCTGAACAAGGACCGCACCACGGCCCTGTTCAACCTGACGCTGAAGTACTCCGGCGCGAGCGACAAGGCCATCGCGGCGGTCGGTGACGTCCGAACGGCTGCCAAGGACAACGCTCCGCCGGGAACCGAGGCGGTGGTCGGCGGCACGTCCTCGATCTACCGGGACATCAACGCGGCCGTGAACCACGACTACCGGACGGTCTTCCCGGTGGCCGCGATCCTGATCATGGTGATCCTGGGGTTGCTGCTGCGCAGCATCGTGGCGCCCTGGTACCTGATCGCCTCGGTGGCCCTCGGGTTCGGAGCGACGCTCGGCTCCACCGTGCTGATCTTCGGCCGCGGTAGCGGGCTGATCTTCATGCTGCCGATCATCATGTATCTGTTCGTGGTGGCGATCGGCACGGACTACAACATCCTGATGATCGCCCGGCTCAGGGAGGAGGCCCGCGAGGGCCGCGAGCCACGCGAGGCCGCGGCGGAGGCGCTGCGGCACGCCGGTCCGACGATCGCCTCGGCCGGGTTCATCCTGGCGGCGACCTTCGCCACCCTGATGCTGTCCGGCAACTCCTTCCTCACCGAGATGGGCTTCGCGATCGCCTTCGGCATCGTGGTCTCGGCGTTCGTGATGGCGATGTTCTTCACGCCGAGCCTCACCGCGCTGATCGGGCACGCCGCTTGGTGGCCGGGTCACGCGGACCGCGCTGTCGGCTCGAACGACGCCGACGTGGTCGCCGCGCGCGCCGGCGGGGGCTCGTACGACGCTCCGGAGCTGGACGAGACCGGGCGGCGGTAGCCGGCCGGAAGTTATCCACAGGGGCCGGACAGGTGGGGAACACCTGTCCGGCCCTTCGGCTACGCTGACATCGTCACGAGTTGATTGCGGAGCGTGAGCGGATTCGGGCTTTTCACTGCGCATGGTGACGGGTTGTCGGACGGGGCGGACGCCGGGCGAGTGGGCGGACGGTTCTGCGGGTCAACGGGTAGATCGATGTGTGGAGTTGCCGGGGGAGGCTGAAATGGCGGGGGAGCGGGGACCGGAGCGGGTGACGGCGCCGGAGGCGGGACGGCTGCCGCTTGAGGCGGAGTTGCCGTCGGCGCGGTGGCGGCGGCAGGTGCTGACAGCGCCGGGGCTCGCGCTGCTCGGGGTGGTGCTGCTGATGGCCGCCGTGGCGCTGGACAACCGCAAGGGCCGGCGGGAGGAGGTGCTCTGTCACCAACTGGGCTTGCCCTGGACGCAGTTCGCGGTGACCTATGCGGCGCTGCTGTGCGGGGTGGCCGCGTCGGTGGTGTGCGTGCTGTTCTTCCGCGCGGCGGCGCGGGCGGGCACGCGCGGCGCCGAGTCCTGGCAGGGCACTCTCGCGCTGTGCATATGCATCGCCAACGCGGTGGCGCTGCTCATCGAGGCGGTCGCGGTATACGGAGTGCACGCCGAGGCCGGTGATCCGTACTGGCAGTGCTCGGGAGCACCCGCGCTTGCCGGACTGCATACGCTCATGCAGAGTCATGTCCTGTGAATAGACCGGTCGGCGGGGCCCGTGGACGGCTCCGGCCGGGCGGTTCGGACCAGGGACGGACGGGCATGGGCAGTGCTGACGGGGCTGACAGGGCTGACGGCGTTGACGGGACGGACCGTGCCAACGGCGCGGCAGGCACGGCCGGCGTG
>NZ_JACEGK010000286.1:0-10150 GCF_056859195.1 Streptomyces sp. NH27 | reverse complement strand
GGACTCCCGGGGCCGGGTGGGGGAAGGGCTCCGCCCGCCCGGCGGCGCCGAACTCGCGCGTCTCGGACACGTGTCTGCCCTCCAGCGGCTCCGGCACGGCTCTCGCCGCCAGGCGTCCCGTGCCCGGCGGCCGACCGTGTCTTGCAGGCATTGTTCCCGCGCGGGTGGCCCGTCACCCCGAAGCCGTCCCGCAGTCACCAACGCGGCATGACGTCGTTGACCTTGTGTGACAGGTGTGGTGACGCGCGCACAGCGTGCAACGAAGGGTCCGGGCGCGGTGATCGCGGTGGCGGTGGCGGCGCTGGCGGTGCTGATCGCCGGGTGCGGCTCGGGCGGCGGCTCCGACGACAAGCCGCACCCGTCGGCGAGCGCGCACCCGGCGACGAAACCGCCGACGTTCGTCGGCGTCTACTCCCCGGAGACCGGGACCACCGTCGGCACCGGAATGATCATCTCGCTGGACTTCTCCCGGCCGATCACCGACCGGGCCGCCGTCGAGCGCGGCGTCAGCGTCACCAGCGTGCCGCCGGTCGAGGTGATCGGCCACTGGTTCGGCGACCAGCGGCTCGACCTGCGCCCGGCCCGGTTCTGGCAGCCGGGCACCCAGGTCAGCCTCCACCTGCGGCTGCGCGGGGTGCAGGGCGCCCCGGGTGTGCGCGGCGTCCAGTCCAAGGACGTGGCCTTCGCCATCGGCCGCGACCAGCACAGCACCGCGGACGTGCTCACCCACACCATGACCGTGGTCCGCGACGGTCACCTGCTGCGCGAACTGCCGATCTCCGCGGGCAGCGACCGGCACACCACGTACAACGGGATCATGATGATCTCCGAGAAGTACGAGGTGACCCGGATGAACGGCAGCACCGTCGGCTTCGGCGGGGAGTACGACATCCCGGACGTGCCGCACGCGATGCGGTTGACCAGCTCCGGCACCTTCGTGCACGGCAACTACTGGTCGCCGCCGTACGTCTTCGGCACGCAGAACGTCAGCCACGGCTGCGTCGGCCTGCGGGACCGCAAGGGCGGTGGCGCGGACACGCCCGCCGGGTGGTTCTACGGGCAGTCCATCGTCGGCGACACCGTCGAGGTGGTGAACTCCCCGGACCGTACGGTCGCCCCGGACAACGGGATGAGCGGGTGGAATCTGGGCTGGGCGGAGTGGACCGCCGGGTCCGCGCTCTGAGCCGCGGGACGGGCGCAGGCGTGGCCGCGCGCGTGCTTCGGGCGGCGGCGGGTGGCTCCGGACGGCTGTGTACGGCTGTGTACGGTGGGTCGCGCGGGTGAGTGCGCTGTCGCGGTACGTATCCGTACATGTGCGCACCCACCGTTCCGGAGGTGAATCGGGCGTTGACCGGCCGTGTCTTCGGGTAGACACCCGGATGGCAGTTGGGACGGAACGGTGACAATCCCGTGGCACGGGCACGCGATTTCATATGGTTTTCTTACGCTGGCAGGGGGAGTTCGGGTGTGTCACGCGGTAGGGGAGCAAGGACTTTGAAGCCGATAGGTGGGGCCCGTGGTGCCAGAAGGCACGCGGCTACGGCTCTGGTGCTCGGAGCGCTGATGCTGGTGGTGACCGCATGCGGTCCTGACGGCGGCGGCAGCAAGGCGAGTTCCGGCAGCAGCGACGACGGCAAGGGCGGTGGCGCCAAGACCAGCGCACCGGACACGACCGTCTCGAAGGCGGTCGTCGACATCACGCCCAAGGACGGGACGAGCAACGTCGCGACCACCGGCGTGCTCAAGGTGTCGGCGACGGGCGGCAAGCTGTCCGCGGTGACCGTGAAGGACGACAAGGGCAATCCGGTGGACGGCAGCATCACGTCCGACGGCCTCGGCTGGGCGCCGAGCGGCCATCTGAACACCTCCACCCAGTACACGGTGGACGCGTCCGCGAAGGACTCCACGGGCCGCGAGTCCGACAAGCACGCTACCTTCACCACGGTGGTGCCCAAGGACACCTTCGTCGGGTTCTTCACCCCGGAGGACAACTCCACCGTGGGCGTCGGTATGGAGGTGTACCTCAACTTCAACCGGCCGATCACCGACAAGAAGGCCGTCGAGGCGGGGCTGAGCGTCACCGCGTCGCCGTCCGTGCCGATCGCCGGCCACTGGAACGGCAACACCCAGCTCTTCTTCCGCCCGCAGGACTACTGGGCGGCCGGTACCAAGGTCACCTTGAAGCTCAACCTCAACGGGGTGGAGGGCGCCCCCGGGGTGTACGGCACGCAGAGCAAGTCGGTGCACTTCACGGTGGCCCGCCGCCAGGTGAGCGTGGTGAACGCGGCGAAGCACACCATGACCGTCTACCGCGACAACAAGGCGATCAGGACCATCCCGATCTCCTCCGGCTCTCCGGAACACACCACGTACAACGGCAAGATGGTGATCTCGGAGAAGTACGTCAAGACCCGGATGAACGGTGACACGGTCGGCTTCGGCGGGGAGTACGACATCCCGGACGTGCCGCACGCGATGCGGTTGACCAACTCCGGCACCTTCATCCACGGCAACTACTGGGCCGCGACCTCCGTCTTCGGCCACAGCAACACCAGCCACGGCTGCGTCGGCCTGCACGACGTGCGCGGCGCGGGCGACTCCAGCACCCCGGCCGCCTGGTTCTACAACAACTCGATCATCGGGGACGTGGTCCAGGTGACCAACTCCCATGACAAGACGGTGCCGTGGTACAACGGCCTCAACGGCTGGAACATGCCGTGGAGCGAGTGGACGCAGGCGTCCTGACCGCAGCGTTCTGACCGCGGCGCCCTCACCGAGGCGCCCGGTCCCCGGCCACCGGCCGACGCGTCCGACCGTACGGCCCGCCCTTCGCCTGGGCGGGCCGTCGTCGTACGCTCCGGACATGACTGAAACCCCGGTGACCCCGGTGACCCTCGAGGTCGAAGACGGCGTCGGCACCATCAGGCTGGACCGGCCGCCGATGAACGCGCTGGATGCCGCGATGCAGGACCTGCTCAAGGAACTGGCCGAGCAGGCCACCGCGCGGGCGGACGTACGGGCGGTGGTGGTGTGGGGCGGTCCGAAGGTGTTCGCGGCGGGCGCGGACATCAAGGAGATGCAGGCGATGTCGTACGAGGACATGGTGGACCGCTCGCGCGGGTTGCAGGATGCCTTCACCTCGGTGGCCCGCATCCCGAAGCCGGTGGTGGCGGCCGTCAACGGCTATGCGCTGGGCGGCGGTTGCGAGCTGGCGCTGTGCGCGGACATCCGGATCGCCGCGGACGACGCCAAGTTGGGCCAGCCGGAGATCCTGCTCGGGCTGATCCCGGGCGCCGGCGGCACCCAGCGGCTGGCCCGGCTGGTCGGCCCGTCCCGCGCCAAGGACCTGATCTTCACCGGCCGGACCGTCGCCGCGGCCGAGGCGCAGGCGATCGGCCTGGTCGACCGGGTGGTCCCGGCCGAGGAGGTGTACGCCCAGGCGCTGGAGTGGGCGCGGCGGCTGGCTCGCGGTCCGGCGTACGCGCTGCGGGCCGCGAAGGAGGCCGTGGACGGCGGCCTCGACACCGACCTGACCAGCGGACTCAACCTCGAACGCACCCTGTTCGCCGGGCTGTTCGCGACCGCCGACCGCGAGACGGGCATGCGCAGCTTCGTCGAGAACGGCCCGGGCAAGGCGGAGTTCGCCTGAGTCCGCCTGAGTTCGCCTGAGTCCGCCGACCCGTGTGACGCGTGTGACGCCGGTTTACGTGAATTAGCGGGGTTACCGGGCGAAGCCGTCCCGTTACGGCCATCATGAAGACATGGCGGGACGGGGTGGTGCGGAACAGCCGCGACAGGCGGCACAAGTGGCGGGTGCGGTGCCGCTCATGGCCGCCGACGACCCCGGTGAGGCGGACGACCCCGACGACACAGCCGGCGCCGCCGCGGCCAAGGCACTGGAGCTGATCGGCGACCCCTCGGTCAAGGAGGTCCACCTCGCCTCGCGGCCCGAGTCGGCCTCCACCGCCCGCCGGTGGTCGCTGTCGGTGGTGCGGATGTGGGGCCTGCCGCACCTCGCCGACACCGTCGAACTGCTCGTCTCGGAACTGGTCGGCAACGCGGTGCGGCACACCGGCGCGCGGATGTTCGGGCTGCGGATGCACCGGCGGCGCGGCTGGGTGCGGGTGGAGGTGCGCGACCCGTCGCGCGCGCTGCCCTGCCTGATCCCGGTGCGCGAGATGGACACCAGCGGCCGCGGGCTGTTCCTGGTCGACAAGCTCTCGGACCGCTGGGGGGTCGACCTCCAGCCGCGCGGCAAGACCACGTGGTTCGAGCTGCGGGTGATGGACCGGATCTGAGCGGCGCGGCGGGGTGGCCGGCGGCGCGGCTGCTCCACGGGAATTGGAAGAGGCCCTCCGCGCGTCGGGGGGGATGACAGCGGGGGGCCTCTTCAACATCGCCGCGAAGCAGGGGGGGTGTTCCGCGGCGTCCTGGGAACGGCCGAGCTCGGGTCCGTGACGGCCGTTGCTATCGACTGTGGCACGGGACAGGGTGCGAGAGCAAGTTTGGGAAGCGTGTCACTCGCCACAAACCAGGCATATTACTTCTGGATGAAAGGGTGACATGTGCCACCCACCTTGTAAATGATGGTTAAACTCTCTCATGACCTTTTCATATAGAGAATGCTTATGTGACCGGTGAGACCCTGTAAGGGTCCGCCCCCGAGTCCATGGTGGGGTAAGCCCCCATAGGAGTTGGGGGATTCGCCGGATGGGCCGGGCCGCTCCGTCGCGAGAGAGTCGGGTGGTCGGTCGGCAATACGAGGAGAGCCTGTGGCAGGGACCATGACAGCAACCGGGGCGGGCCCCGGCCCGGCGGCGATACGCGCCGTACCGGCCTTCGTCCGCTTCGTGGTCTTCGGCGGCGGCGTCACCCTGCTGGGCAGCGGCGCGCTGCTGCTGGTCGGCGACCGCGCGCCGGTCGCCGCCGCCAACGCCGTCATCACCGTCGTGACCACCCTGCTCGCCACCGAACTCCACACCCGCTTCACCTTCCGGCGCGGCCGGGCGAGCTGGAGCGACCACTGCGCGAGCGGGCTCACCGTCCTGCTGTCGTACCTCTTCACCACCGGCGCGCTGCTCGGCTACGACGCCTTCCACACCGGCGGGGGCGCCCTGGCGCGGCAGGGCGTCTACCTCGCCGCCTCCGGGGCCGCCGGGATCGCCCGCTTCCTGCTGCTGCGGTACGTCTTCGGGCGCACCCGCCACGTTCAGTCGCCGACCGCGCGGATCGCGGGCCGGATCGCGGGGGCGGTCCGGGGCGCCTGGGCGGCTTGGGGCGCTCGGGGTGGCGTGGCGTTCGCCCGTGCCGTACGCGCTGTACGGGGGCGGCGGGTCGGCCGGCGGGATCACCGCGCGGGCGCTGCCGCCGCCTTTGCTGCCGCCTCCGTTGCCGTCCCGGCCCACCGTCACGGCCGTGACCCGCGCCTCGGCGGTGCGCTGCGGGGAGACGAACTTCGACAGCCGGGAGGTGAGCGACGGCGTGGCGGGTGCGCGCTGCACCGGCAACTCCGCTGCGGACGTGGAGCGTACGGGGGCGAGCGGCACGGCGGCCTGTGCGGCGGCCGGTGTGCCGCCGGGTGCCGGTACGGGTGGGAAGGCGGGCGCGGGCGCGAACACCGCGCGCTGCACCACGGGCCCGGCCGCCGGTTCCGCCGGACCCTCGCCAGTGCCGTCGCCCGTGTCGTGGCCGCCGACGACGGCGACCGGCAGGGCGACCGGCGGCTGACCGGTGCCGGGAACGGCGGCCGGCGCCGGGGCGAGCACGTCCCGGATCAGCCCGGTCGGCGCGTCGTCGAGCACGACGTGCGCCAACTGCCCGGTGAAGGAGGGGTTCTGCCAGGCCGCGAGCGAACCGCCGAAGTCCGCGGCCGCGACCGTGTGCCGCGACGGGTGCGCGCTCGCCCGCTGGATCGGCGGCAGCGTGGACCAGCCGGGCGGCCCGCTCGGCCGCGCGGCGGCCGTACCTGCGGCGGCACTTGCGGTCGTACCGGCAGCCGAAGCCGGCCCGGCGCCGTGCGCGGAACCCGACCCGGTGCCCGGCACCGTACCGGGCACCGCCTCGGCCGCCGCGGTGCCGCCCGGCTGCGCGCCACCTGTCTGCACACGTCCGCGTGCGCGGGCCCGTGGGGCCCACCGGTCAAGGATTCCCATGGCCGTAACCCCGTCCTCTCACCGCTCGGCCGTGGCACGCGTGACGAGCGAGGCGATCTGCTCGGCGTACTGGCGGCGGTCGCGGTGTTCGAGGTCCAGGATGTCCTCCAGGCTCCAGTGGAAGTGGTAGGCGATGTACGCGATCTCCTCGTGCACCCGGTCGGTCGCGTACGTCACGATTCCCCCAGGCGGCTCCCGCCGAGCTCGACCTCGAACGGCTGCTCGCAGTGCGGACAGGTCACGCCGGCCCGGGTGTGGCCCTCGGCGTTGATCTGGCGGTAGAAGTCCTGGAGGAAGGCGAGGTCGGAGGCGAACATGTTCTCCACCACGCCGTCGTGCATGTGCGGCACCGTCCCGAGCCGGGTTATCACCCGGCCCAGCAGCACCACGGAAAGGTACGCCGGGTTCTCCTGCACCCGCAGGTCCCGCAGCGGGATCAGCTCGTCCCGGGCGGTCGCCAGGCGCATCACCCCGTCGCGGTGCACGGTGCCCGACTCGTCGACGTAGCCGCGCGGCAGCTCGAACGCGAACTCGGTGCGCAACTGCCGCCGCACCGGAGCCGGTTCGGCGACGGGTGACGACAGGGCCGAGGCCGGCGCCGACGGCGCCCCGGTGGTCACCGGGACCGCCGTGGCGCCGTCGGGCAGTTGGCCGCCTGATCTGGAAGCCGGTCCGCGGCGCATTACTCCATGATCATTTCTTCGTAGGTGATCGTCACGGTCTCGGTCAGCGCCGAAGCCTCACCGGCCTTCACCGTGCTCGCCGAGACCTTGCTGCACCACGCCTGCCGCAGGTGGTACCGCTTCACCGGGTTGTTCATGTAGTCCATCACCAGGATGCTGGCGTTCTTGCGGGCCGAGCCCATGTCGCCGCGGACCGACGCGTTGATCCAGTCGTTGAAGGCGGTGGACTGGGTCATGCCGCGTACGACGGTCGCCTCGCCGGCCTTCTTCACGCCGGGCATCTTCTTCGTGACCGGCTGCCCGTTCGCCGACACCTGCTGGTACTCGATGACGTCCTGCGTCATGTCCAGGCCGTTGACCTCCTGGAGGTACTCGACCATCACCCCGTCGATCTGGAGGCCGAAATTGTGTGAGGTGAGCGCATCACCTGGCTGGAGACTCATGGCCGCTGTTCCTTCGCGTCGTCGCGCTGCTCGTACGTCATGCCGTGCTGGTCCTGCCGCTGCCGCTGCCCGTGCTGGTCGTGGTCATCCGTGGCCGCGGTCACTCCTCCAACTCGCCCGCGCCGCTGGAGAACTGGGCGAGCCGGAAGATCACGAACTCCGCGGGCTTCACCGGGGAGACACCGATCTCGCAGATCACCCGGCCGAGGTCCACCGACTCCGGCGGGTTGGTCTCGGCGTCGCACTTCACGTAGTAGGCGTCGTCCGGCTGGCCGCCGAACAGTGCGCCGCCGCGCCACTCGGTGACCAGGAAGGCCGAGATGTTGCGCCGGATCCGCGCCCACAGCGCCTGGTCGTTGGGCTCGAAGACGACCCACTGGGTGCCGTTGAGGATCGACTCCTCGAGGTAGTTGAAGTACCGGCGGATGTTCAGGTAGCGCCAGGCCGGGTCGGAGGACAGGGTGCGCGCCCCCCAGACCCTGATGCCGCGGCCGGGGAAGGAGCGGATGCAGTTGATGCCCAGCGGGTTGAGCAGGTCCTGCTCGCCGCGGGTGATCTGCAGCTCCAGGTCCACCGCGCCGCGCACGACCTCGTTGGCGGGCGCCTTGTGCACGCCGCGCTCGGAGTCGTTGCGGGCCCAGATGCCGGCCACGTGGCCGCTCGGCGGGACCAGCCGGGTCTGGCCGCCGGCCGGGTCGAAGACCTTGATCCACGGGTAGTACAGCGCCGCGTACTTGGAGTCGTAGTTGGACGTCTCCTGGCGCCACACCCGGATCTGCCGGGCGTTCAGCCCGGGCGGCGGGTCGATGATCGCCAGCCGGTCGCCCATCAGCTCGCAGTGCGCGATGAGGCCGAGCTGGACCGCCTTGACGGACTCCAGGTCGATCGCGCCGCGCTGGTAGGCCGCCATCAGGTCGGGGACGGCGACCATCGAGATCTCGTCCACCGCCTCCAGGCCGCCGAAGCCGGTGCGGTCGGCGCTGTCGCCGAGGTACTCGCCGACGCCGATCGACTCACCGGCGTCGGAGTCCGCCGGACCCGCGGTCGCGGGGGCCGCGGACGGAGCGGCGAGCGTCACCGTCTGGTTCTCCGGGCGGACCAGCTGCCCGGCCGGCGTGGCCTCCTTGACGGTGATGAGCTTGGAGCGCTCCTTGACCTGGGTGACGACGTAGTTGCGGTTGCCGCGCTTCGCCGTCACGTCGAAGGTCTCGACGGTCTTCTCGCCGTCCTTGACGAGCAGCCGGAAGCGCTCGGCGGGCCCTTCGCCCTCGGCGTCCGCGACCTCGACGCTGAGCGCGCCGGCCTCGCCGGGCGCGAGCGCCGCGACCTTGAAGGCGCCGAGCGGGGTGTCCTCGCCCGCGGTCAGTGCGGCCGGGCCGGCACCGCCGCCGGCGACGGCCGCGGACTGCTTGCCGCTCACGCCCGACGCGGCGCCGGGCACTCCGCCGGCCTCGCCGCCCACCCGGACGACGTAGGCGGCGGAGCCGCCGTTGTTGAAGAAGCCGTAGACCGAGTGCGCGAGGAAGTAGCCGTCGGTGAACTCACCGAAGGACGCGACGTACTGCGTCCAGTTGGTCACCAGGGTCGGCTCGTTGAGCGGACCGGTGGGTGCCAGGCCGACGAAGGCGGCAACCGATGTGCCCACCCCCTCGATCGGGCGGGAACCGCTGGCCACTTCCTCCACGTAGACGCCCGGCGACAGATACGACGGCATGCGCTGTTCTCCTCGGGGTACGAGAAAAGGGGTCGACTCTCACCCTCGCCTGCCCGGGCTGCGACCGTAACGTCCTGCGGTGCCTTTGCGGGGGCAGTTCCGCTGCCCTGAAGGGCAGCGGGCCGTCTCCGGGGTTGTGCGGGACGCGCCGCCCCGGGATCGTGGCGCCCGACACCGCGCCCGACTCGTCACCGTATGTCCGTTCATGGCGTGACCCGCACCGGTGCCCGGCGGCGCACCGGCTGCCCCCGCGGCCGGTCCGCCGGGCCCCGGGGACGGATGGCGCACGTGGTGCGCAGGAGGTCTGCCCCCGGGACTGCCCCCACGGCCCTTGCCCCGGGCAGGGTGTTCGCCGTAGTCAGAGATGGTCATCCAAGGAGAGGGTGGTCATGCACGCGCACGAACAGGTCAACGAGGCTTCCGCGAACAGGCGTTCACGGCCGCCCGCGCTGCCCCGCCCGGCGGTCGCCGGGCCGCCGCAGGCGCGCGGCATGACCGCCACCGGACTCCTGGCCCTGCAACGCAGCGTGGGCAACTCCGCCGTGGCCCGCATGCTGGCGGACGACGGGCACCCGCACGGCGCGGGCTGCGGGCACGGCCCGGCCGTCCAGCGCTCCGAGGTGCACAGCGTCCAGCGTTCCGAGGTACACAGCGTGCTGCGCGGCTCGGGCCGCGCGCTGGCCGCCCCGCTGCGCGCCGAGATGGAGGCGCGGCTCGGCGCCGACTTCGGCGACGTGCGCGTCCACGACGACAGCGCCGCCCGGCGCTCGGCCGCGGACCTCGGCGCCCGCGCCTACACCTCGGGCAACCACGTGGTGGTGGGCGACGGCGGCGCCGACAAGCGCACGCTCGCCCACGAACTCACCCACGTCATCCAGCAGCGCACCGGCCCCGTCGCCGGTACGCCCACCGGCGACGGGCTGCGGGTCAGCGACCCGGGCGACGCGTTCGAGCGGGCCGCGGAGCGCAACGCCGAACGGGCGATGTCCGGGCCGGTCCCGGTGCAGACCGCGCCGGAGCAGACCTCATCGGAGCAGACCTCATCGGAGCGGGACGGGCTTGCCCAAGGCGCGGGGCCCGTAGCCGAGTTGACCGGCACGCCCGACATCCAGCGGGTCGCGGTGCCGACCGCCAGGCCCGCCCGCAGCGGGATCACGG
>NZ_JACEGK010000285.1:0-10158 GCF_056859195.1 Streptomyces sp. NH27 | reverse complement strand
CCCGGGCACGCCGAAGCGCCCCGGCCCGCGGCGAGGCGGACCGGGGCGCTCCCGGGTGTTATACGACGACGGCCCGCGGCCGGCGCGGCATGCGACGGCGGCATGCGACGCCGGCCACGTACGACGGTGCGTCAGGCGGCGTCGGCAGCGGAACTGCCCACCACGTCCTTCTCCGCCGCGAAGTGGCACGCCGACTCGTGCGCGGCCGGACTGCCGGAGCCCGCGAAGACCTCCGGCACCGCGAGCAGCGGCGTCTCCTGCGCGCACCGCTCCTCCGCCTTCCAGCAACGGGTGCGGAACCGGCAGCCGGACGGCGGGTTGGCGGGCGAGGGCACGTCGCCGGAGAGGATGATCCGCTCCCGCTGCTCGCGCGCCTTCGGGTCGGGCACCGGCACCGCGGACAGCAGCGCCTGCGTGTAGGGGTGCGTGGGGTGCTCGTAGATCTCGGTGTCGGTGCCGATCTCCGCCATCCGCCCCAGGTACATCACGCCGACCCGGTCGGAGATGTGCCGCACGATCGACAGGTCGTGCGCGATGAAGATGTAGGACAGGCCGAACTCGTCCTGGAGCTTCTCCATCAGGTTGATCACCTGCGCCTGCACCGAGACGTCCAGCGCGGAGACCGGCTCGTCGCAGATGATGATCTCCGGGTTGAGGGCCAGGCCGCGGGCGATGCCGATCCGCTGCCGCTGGCCGCCGGAGAACTGGTGCGGGTAGCGGTTGATGTACTCGGGGTTGAGCCCGACCACGTCCAGCAGCTCGCGCACCCGGGCCCGCCGGTCGCCCTTCGGTGCCACCTCGGGGTGGATGTCGAAGGGCTCGCCGATGATGTCGCCGACCGTCATCCGCGGGTTCAGCGAGGTGTAGGGGTCCTGGAAGACCATCTGGATGTTGCGGCGCACCGCCTTCAGCGCCCGGCCCGAGAGCCGGGTGATGTCCTCGCCCTTGTAGAACACCTCGCCGGAGGTGGCCCGCTCCAGGTTCATCAGCAGCTTGGCCACGGTGGACTTGCCGCAGCCGGACTCGCCGACGATGCCCAGCGTCTCCCCCGCGTACAGGTCGAAGGAGATGCCGTCGACCGCCTTGACCGCGCCGACCTCCTTCTTGAAGAGGATGCCCTGCGTCAGCGGGAAGTGCTTGACCAGGTTGCGGACCCGGAGGATGGGTTCACGGGAGGTGGGCTCAGTCACCGATCGTCTCCTTCCAGAAGTGGCAGGCGCTGCCCCGCTCGGCGCCGACGGTGTGCAGCGGCGGCACCTCGGTGCGGCACACGTCCTGCGCGATCGGGCAGCGCGGGTGGAACGCGCAGCCACCGGGGATACGGGTCAGGTTGGGCGGCAGGCCCTTGATCGCGTAGAGCTCCTGGCCCTTCTGGTCCAGCCGCGGGATCGACTGGAGCAGGCCCTTGGTGTACGGGTGCGCGGGCGCACCGTAGATGTCGTGCACCGGGGAGCTCTCCACGATCCGCCCGGCGTACATCACCGCGATCTTGTCGGCGACGTCCGCGACCACACCCAGGTCGTGGGTGATCAGGATCAGGCCCATGTTGTACTCGCGCTGCAACTCCGCGAGCAGGTCCATCACCTGCGCCTGCACCGTCACGTCCAGCGCCGTGGTCGGCTCGTCCGCGATGATCAGATCCGGCTCCAGGGCCAGTGCCATCGCGATCATGATCCGCTGGCGCATACCGCCGGAGAACTGGTGCGGGTAGTCGCCGACGCGCTCCTTCGCGGCCGGGATGCGCACCCGGTCCATCAGCTCGATCGCCTTGGCCCTGGCCTGCTTGCGGGACATCCCCTGGTGCACCCGGAACATCTCGCCGAGCTGGTAGCCCACGCTGAGCACCGGGTTGAGGGAGGACAGCGCGTCCTGGAAGATCATCGCGATCTTCCGGCCGCGGATCCGGCGCCGCTGCTCCGCGGACATCTTCAGCATGTCCTGGCCCTGGAAGAGGATCTCGCCGTGCGTGATCCGGCCGGGCGGCATGTCGAGGATGCCCATGATGGTCTGCGCGGTGACGGACTTGCCGGAGCCGGACTCGCCGAGCACCGCCAGCGTCTCACCGGCGCTTACCGAGTAGTTCACGCCGTTGACGGCGCGGGCCACCCCGTCACGGGTGTGGAACTCCACGTGCAGGTCGCGTACTTCCAGCAGCGGGGTGGTGGACGCGGGCGCCACGGCGCCCGCCCTCTCGTCGGTGACAGTCAACGTGACGCCTCCTAGCGCAGCTTGGGGTCGAGGGCGTCGCGAACCGCGTCGCCGAGCATGATGAACGCCAGCACGGTGATGCTGAGCGCGCCGGCCGGCCACAGCAGCATGTGCGGCGCGTTGCGGATCTCGTTGGACGCCTGGGAGATGTCGATGCCCCACGAGACGGCCGGCGGCTTCAGGCCCACGCCGAGGAAGGACAGCGTCGCCTCCAGCGAGATGAACGTGCCCAGCGCGATGGTGGCCACCACGATGATCGGGGCGAGCGCGTTGGGCGCGATGTGCCGCAACAGCATCCGGGAGTTGCTCGCGCCGAGCGCGCGGGCGGCCTGCACGTAGTCCTGCTGCTTGGCGGTGATCACCGCGCCACGGGCGATACGGGCGATCTGCGGCCAGCCCAGCAGCACGATGAAGATCGACACGGTGGTGACGGTGCCGCCCTTGACCACGGACAGGAACACCACGCCGCCGAGCAGGATCGGGATGCCGAAGAAGACGTCGCTGATCCGGGACAGGACCGAGTCCCACCAGCCGCCGAAGAACCCGGCGAGGCCGCCGAGCAGCGAGCCGAGCACCGCCACCCCGAGGGTGGAGAAGATGCCGACCGACACCGACGCGCGGGCGCCGTACACCGTGCGGGTGTAGACGTCGCAGCCCTGGGTGTCGAAGCCGAACGGGTGCCCGGAGGTCGGCCCCAGCTGGGACTTGGCCAGGTCGCAGGAGAGCGGGTTGCCGCTCGCGATCACGCCGGGCCACAGCGAGATGAAGATCAGGAAGAGGATCAGCAGGCCGGATATGTAGAACATCGGCTTGCGGCTGAGGTCGTGCAACGCGTCGGACCGCAGGCTGCGGGCCTTCTCGCGCTCCTTGCCCTGATCGGAGGGCGCCTGGGGGGTGGTGGCGACGCCGTTGACCACCGAGTGGCTGTCGGTCATCTCAGACATACCGAATCCTCGGGTCCAGGACCGCGTAGAGCAGGTCGACGAGCAGGTTGGCGGCGAGGAAGACGATCACCAGGATGGTGACGAAGCCGACCACCGTCGGTGGGTTCTGCCGCAGGATGCCCTGGTAGAGCTGGTAGCCGACGCCGTGGATGTTGAAGATCCGCTCGGTGACCACCGCGCCGCCCATCAGGGCGCCGAGGTCGGTACCGAGGAAGGTGACCACGGGTATCAGCGAGTTGCGCAACAGGTGCACGGTGACCACCCGGCGCCGGGGCAGGCCCTTGGCGACGGCGGTACGCAGGTAGTCGGCGCGGGAGTTCTCCACGACCGAGGTGCGGGTCAGCCGGGCCACGTACGCCAGCGAGACGCCGGCCAGCACCAGGCCCGGCATGATCAGGTCGCCGATCGGGGCGCCGTCGGCGACCGCGGGGTTGGCGACGTGCCACTTCACACCGAAGAAGTACTGGAGCAGGTAGCCGGTCACGAAGGTGGGGACCGCCACCACGACCAGGGTGAACGCCAGCACGCCGGAGTCGGCGAACCGGCCGCGCCGCAGGCCCGCGACGAGGCCGAGGCCGACACCGACCACCGCCTCGATCGCGAAGGCGACCAGGGTCAGCCGGATGGTGACCGGGAAGGCGGTACCCATCAGCTCGGTGACCGGCTGGCCGTTGGCCGAGGTGCCGAAGTCGCCGGTGAAGATCTGCTTCATGTAGTGGACGTACTGGGCCGGCAGTGAGTGGTCCAGGTACATCGCGTGCCTGATCTGCGTCGCGGTCGCCGGGTCGGGCGCCTTGTCGCCGAACATGGCTGCCACGGGGTCGCCGAGGGCATAGACCATGACAAAGATCAGAAACGTCGTGCCGATGAAGACCGGCACCATCTGGAGCAGTCGCCTGATGACGTAGCGCCCCATGTGTCCTCCATGGATCGGACCAGACGGTGGTGCACGCCCGCCCCGGGGTCGCCGGGGCGGGCGCGGCACGGCATCAGGTCAGCTGTTGACCGTGATGTCCGTGTAGACGGGGTAGCTGAACGCGTTCTCGGTCACGTTGGACACGCGCTTGGACCAGCCCGCTTCGCCGTTCTGGTACCAGAGCGGGATCACCGGCATGTCCGTGTAGAGCAGCTTCTCGGCCTGCTGGTAGAGCTCCGTCGCCTTGGCGGTGTCCGGCTCGGAGTTCGCCTGCTTGATCAGCGCGTCGAACTTCGGGTTGCTGTAGTGCGAGTCGTTCGCGCTGCCGTTGGTCTTGTACAGCGGCGTCAGGAAGTTGTCGATCAGCGGGTAGTCCATCTGCCAGCCCGACCGGAACGGGTTGGTCATCTCACCCTTGGTGATCTGGTTCCGGAAGTCCGCGAAGGTGCCGGTGGGGGCGCCCACGCACGCCTTGTTGTCGCCCAGCACGTTGTTGATGCTGTTGCAGACCGCGTCCACCCACTGCTTGTGCGAGCCGGAGTCGGCGTTGTAGCCGATGGTCATGTGACCACCGGGGATGCCGCCGCCCGCCTTGATCAGCTCGCGCGCCTTGGCCGGGTTGTACGTCACCGCGTCGCCCGCGATGGTGGCGCTGTAACCGCCGGCCGCGCCCAGCACCGGCGAGGTGAGGTCGCCGGCCGGGGTGCGGGTGCCCTGGAAGATCTTCTCGGTGATCGTCTTGCGGTCGATCGCCATCGACAGGCCGAGCCGGACCTTCTCCATGCCGGGCGCGGTCCACGCCTTCTGGTTCAGCGGGAACGACACGGTCTGGATGATGCCGGCCGGCTGGTTGAGGTAGCGGCCGTCCAGGTCGGACTTGGCGTGCGTGAGCTGCTCGGCCGGGATGTCGTCCAGCACGTCCAGGTTGCCGGCCTGCAGGTCGGCGTAGGCGGTGTTGGAGTCCGTGTAGACCTTGAGCAGCACGCCCTTGTTCTTCGGCTTGCTCGGCCCGGTGTAGTACGGGTTCGGGACCAGCTTCATGCTGGAGCCCTTGCTGTAGGACTCGACCATGTACGGGCCGTCGCCGACCGGCTTGTTGAGGTAGCCGGCGTGGTCGGTGAAGAACGACTTCGGCAGCGGCGCGAACGCCTTGTAGCCGAGCCGGTCCGGCCAGGTGGAGAACTTCTGGGTGAGCTTGACGGTGAAGGTGCTGCTGTCCACGACCTTCAGGCCGGACATGGTCTTCGCCGTCGCCGCACCGCTGTCCGGGTGCACCTTGTCGTAGCCCTCGATGTCCTCGAAGAAGTACGCGCTGAGCTGCTTGTTGGTGAGCAGCGCGCCGTAGTTCCACGCGTCCACGAAGGAGCTGGCGGTGACCGGGGTGCCGTCGGAGAACTTCAGACCCGGCTTGAGCTTGATGGTGAAGTTCTGCTGGTCGGTCGTGTCGATCGACTGGGCCGCCTCGAGGTTGGCCTTGCCGGTCTTCGGGTCGTACTCCTTGAGGTCCATGAAGATCATGTCCAGGACCTTGCCGCCCTGCACCTCATTGGTGTTGGCGGGTTCCAGCGGGTTCTGGGGGTCGCCCCACCACGCCCGGACGATCCCGTCGTTCGAGCCGCCGGCCTTGTCCGAGCTTCCGGAACCGCAGGCGGTCGCGGCCAGCGCGACTACCGCCGCTCCTACGACCCACTTGGCGCTCTTGGCAACGCGCATGGGTATGCCTCCTCAGGAGTCACTGTCGATACGTGTGTCGATGTGTGAGAAGGCCGGGCGCCCCTGACACCCCTGACAGCGACTACGGCCTTCTGTGCTCGTGAGTCGGCGCGACATGACTGCGCGTGACCCATTGACCCGAGCTCAACCTGGTCCACTATCCGTCACGGACGGGAGCCGCCGTGCGGCCGATGTCACACTCAGATCACGAGGGCGCGCCTACATCGTCCTGAAATCCGGACAATTCGGAACGTATACAGACACCGACAAAACGGATTTTGTGATCTAACTAACGGTTATCCGTGTCCGATATCCGGACGCCATGAGACAGGTGCCGGACATGCCGAAGGGGCGCCGGAGGTGACCCCCGACGCCCCTTCGGTGACTACGTGCTACCGCTTGGCGCGAGCGGTCGCGCGGCCGCGCTCCTTCTGGTCGAGGACGACCTTGCGGATGCGGACCGTCGCCGGAGTGACCTCGATGCACTCGTCGTCGCGGCAGAACTCCAGCGACTGCTCCAGCGACAGCTTCCGCGGCGGCACGATCGACTCGGTGACGTCCGCGTTGGAAGACCGCATGTTGGTGAGCTTCTTCTCCTTGGTGATGTTCACGTCCATGTCGTCGGCGCGGGAGTTCTCACCGACGATCATGCCCTCGTAGACCTCCGTGGTCGGCTCGCAGAACAGCACGCCGCGCTCCTGGAGGTTGGTCATCGCGAACGGCGTCACGACGCCGGCCCGGTCCGCGACGAGCGAGCCGTTGTTGCGGGTGCGCAGCTCGCCGAACCACGGCTCGTGGCCCTCGAAGATGGAGTGCGCGATGCCGGTGCCGCGGGTCTGGGTGAGGAACTCCGTCCGGAATCCGATCAGGCCGCGGGACGGCACGATCCACTCCATCCGGATCCAACCCGACCCGTGGTTGGTCATGGTCTCCATCCGGCCCTTGCGGGTGGCCATCAGCTGGGTGATCGCGCCCAGGTGCTCCTCCGGCGAGTCGATGGTCATCCGCTCGATCGGCTCGTGCAGCTTGCCGTTGATCTCCCGGGTGACCACCTCGGGCTTGCCGACGGTCAGCTCGAAGCCCTCCCGGCGCATCGTCTCCACCAGGATCGCCAGCGCCAGCTCACCGCGGCCCTGCACCTCCCAGGTGTCCGGGCGCTCGGTCTGCAACACCCGCAGGGACACGTTGCCGACCAGTTCGCGCTCCAGCCGGTCCTTCACCAGTCGCGCGGTCACCTTGTGGCCCTTGCCGCCCTTGCCGACCAGCGGCGAGGTGTTGGTGCCGATCGTCATCGAGATGGCCGGCTCGTCCACCGTGATCAGCGGCAGCGCGATCGGGTTCTCCGGGTCGGCCAGCGTCTCGCCGATCATGATGTCCGGGATGCCGGCCACCGCGCAGATGTCACCGGGACCGGCGGACTCCGCGGCCTTGCGGGTCAGCGCCTCGGTCATCATCAGCTCGGTGATGCGCACGTTGGAGATGGTGCCGTCGCGCTTGATCCACGCGACCGTCTGGCCCTTCTGCAGGTGGCCCTGCTCGACCCGCAGCAGTGCGATACGGCCGAGGAAGTTGTCCGCGTCGAGGTTGGTGACGTGCGCCTGCAACGGCGCCTGCTCGTCGTACGTCGGCGCGGGAACGGTGGACAGGATGGTGGAGAAGAACGGCTCCAGGCTGTCGCTGTCGGCCGGCACCGTGCCGTTCTCCGGCTTGGTGAGCGAGGCGACGCCGTCTCGCGCACACGCGTAGACGATCGGGAACTCGATCTGGTCCTCGTCCGCGTCCAGGTCGAGGAACAGGTCGTACGTCTCGTTGACGACCTCGTCGATCCGGGAGTCCGGGCGGTCGGTCTTGTTGATGCACAGGATCACCGGCAGCCGGGCGGTCAGCGCCTTGCGCAGCACGAAGCGGGTCTGCGGCAGCGGGCCCTCGGAGGCGTCCACCAGCAGGACCACCGCGTCCACCATGGACAGGCCGCGCTCGACCTCACCGCCGAAGTCGGCGTGGCCGGGGGTGTCGATGATGTTGATCGTGACCGGGTCGCCGCCGTCCTTCGGGTGGTACCGGACGGCGGTGTTCGTCGCGAGAATCGTGATGCCCTTCTCGCGCTCCAGGTCGTTGGAGTCCATCATCCGGTCGTCCAGATGCTGGTGTGCGGCGAACGTCCCGGCCTGCTTCAGCATGGCGTCCACCAGGGTCGTCTTCCCGTGGTCGACGTGGGCGACGATGGCGACGTTACGGATGTCGTGGCGCGTGGACATGAATGCGGCGCTTCTCCCGGAATCGTGGATGGCGTCGCGCCTTCTCCTTCAACGCGAATCGCCCGCCGGGCAGGGTCACGCCACGGCCTCACCCCATGGTACGGGGAGCTACCCGGTGCCTGAACGACGGCGGCTCCCTCCGGGGCACAAACGGAGGGAGCCGGCACGGACTCAGGGGGCGCCCCGGAGGGTCGGGGCGCCGTAGCTGCTACTTGCGGAACCCGATGTTCTGGTAGCTCGGGGTCTGGAACCCGAAGGCCCCCGCGTTCGCGACGTTCGTCTTGAGCGCGACCACTTCGGGGCGCTGGTAGAGCGGAATCGACGCGGCGGCCGCCCAGATCCGTTCGTCCGCCTGGTTCGTGAGGCTGTGCGCCTGACCGGAGTCGAGCTCCGAACCGGCCCGGGCCATCAGCTGGTCGATCTGGTCGGTGCCGACCCGGGTGTAGTTCTCGGCGACGGCGAGCGACCCGTCGGGCGCGGTCACCGGCTTCGCGAAGATCGGTGTGTCGTCGGTGGCCGGGAACGCCGTACCGGGCCAGGAGTACAGCGCCAGGTCGAAGTCGCCGGACGCGATGTGGTCCTGGAAGAAGCTGTCGTCGTCCACCTTGCTGATCTCCGTGCGGATGCCGATCTGCGACAGCATCCGGGCGATCTGCCCGCCGGCGTCGTCGAGCGTCGGTGAGTCGGCCGGCAGGACGAACCGCATGGTCAGCCCCTTGCCGTCCTTCGTCACCGCCCGCGCCGGCTCCACCACGGTCAGCGCCCCGGACGCGGAGGTCCGGCCCGATCCGGCGGAGGGCCCGGCGGCCTTGTCACCGGCCGTGCCGGCGGCCGGCCGCTGCCAGCCCGCGTCGGCGAGCAGCGCCGCCGCCTGCTGGACGTCGGCGGTGCCCAGCGCCGAGCTGTGGTCGGCGTAGCCGGCCTGCGAGGGCAGCACCAGGTGGTTGCCGAGCGGATCCGCGGGCAGTCCGAGCGGCTTGAGCACGGCCGCGGCGATCTTCTTCCGGTCGATCGCGCGGGCCACCGCGTGCCGGACCCGCTCGTCGGCGAGCGGACCCGAGCTGCCGTTGAGCGCGAGCTGCGCGTACGCGGAGTCCGGGGCGGTGCGCACCCCGACGCCCTTGGTGCGCTTGGCCGCCGCCAGCTCGCCCGGGTCGATCTCGGCCACGTCCAGCTTGCCCGCGGCCAGCTGCGCCGGGCGCTTGTCGCGCGGCACCGCGGTCAGCACGATCCGGTCGAGCTTGGCGCGGGCGCCCCACCAGTGGTCGTTGCGGGCGAGGCTGACGGTGCCGGCCTTGGCGTCCTCCGCTTTGACCGTGAACGGGCCGGCGGACACCGGCAGGGAGGTGCGCACCCCGTCGTTGAAGGCGTCCGCGCCGGCGGTCACCGACTTCGGGTACAGCGGTGCGAACAGCGACCGCCAGTCCGCGTACGGAGTGGCGAAGGTGACCTTGACCTGGTGGGCCTTCGCGCCGGGGCCGATCGCCGAGATCCGGTCGTAGCCGGCGTTGCGGGCGGTCCAGAAGGAGGTGTTCCTGCCGCCGAGCGCCTTCCACTGCGCGGTGACGTCGTCGGCGCCGATCGCGCGGCCGTCGCTCCACTTCGCCTTCGGGTTCAGGTCGTAGGTGACGACCTGGCGCGGGTCCTGGGCGGTGATCTTCGCCGAGGTGACGTAGTCCGGGTCGAGCCGGGGGGCGCCGTGGGCGTCCAGCCGGAACATCGCCGGCAACGTGGCGCCGGTGACGGTGCCGGTGCCGGCGTCCGCGTCGGCCTGGAAGGCGTTGAGCGTCTTCGGCATCTCGTCGACGGCCCAGGTGAGGGTGCCGCCGTCGCGCACCCCGGCGCGGGAGACCGCGGCCACATCGGTGCCGGCGGTGCCGGCCGCCTTGTTCCCGGACGAGGAGCAGGCGGTCAGCGCGGTGGCGCCGACCGTCAACGCCATGGCGACACATGCCGTGGCCGACACGGCACGGCGGCGCCGTTCCGGGGCGGCCGGCGGTACGGCGGTCGGTTTCGCGCTGCGATTCATGGGCTCGGACACCTCCGCGGCCCGGCCGGCGCCGCTCTACGGCGCACGACCGGGACGTCATCGATCGGCCTGAAGCACGGGGACGGGGAG
>NZ_JACEGK010000284.1:0-10205 GCF_056859195.1 Streptomyces sp. NH27 | reverse complement strand
CCGGACGGAGTGCGGGAACGGTACCGCGCCCGGGCCGGTGTTCCGTGGCTACGACGCCGCGGGTGGCGTGAAGGTGACCTCCACCCGGCGGTTCTCGCTGCGACCGCTCTCGCTGGAATTGTCGGCGATCGGGTACTGCTCGCCGTAGCCGCGGACCTGGAAGGTGTGGGCCGGGTCGCCCAGTGTCGCCAACTGTGCGGCCAGCACGTTGTACACGGCGGTGGCCCGCTGCTTCGACAGCACGTCGCCGTGCGCGCTGCTGCCCAGGTTGTCGGTGAACCCGAAGACACGGATGGGTGAGGTGACGTGCTGCGCGTTGATGTCGCCCGCGATCGCCTGGATACGGGACTTCGCGGTCGACGAGAGCTTCGCGCTGTCCTTCGTGAACAGCACCTCGGCCTGCAGGGCATACGTCACCGTCGTGTTCGACGTCTCCTGCCGCTCCTCCGGCTGGCTCGCGGACACCGAGCCCTGGTCGGTCACCGACACGATGTCCAGCACCTTCGGCGGGGCCAGCGTGGCGCCCTCCGGGAGTTTCAGGTCCGGCGACTTCGGGTCGATCTGCACGGGGGCGCTGGGCGTGGGCTCGCCCGCGCTCGGCGGCGGGTTCGGGTCTGCGCCGGCGGGGACGGCGCAGACGAGGACGAGCGCGGCAGCGGCGGAGGCGCCGGCCACGGCGACGGCCCGACGGGGGTGGGGTGTACGGATCCGGGTCACGGCGGGGTCACCCCTCGGAGATGGAGATCTTGGCGGGGGGCATGGTGGGGAGTTCGAACTCGACGGAGGTGGTGGATTCGGGTGGGGAGGGGAACTGGGCGAAGAAGGGGCGGGAAGCGTTCGGGTCGATGTCTTCCAGGCCCATAGTGCACAGGCACCGGCCGTCCGTGTCCCGCAGCACGTAGTAGCGCTTTTTCCCGGCTTCGTCGACGAGGACCGCACCCGCAACGGAGGCGCCCGACGCCACAAGGGCGGTCTCATTACCGCGGAAGTCATTGGCGTCGAAGATCTCGGAGCTGCCGTTGGTCAGCACACCCTGCACGGTGACAAAGCCGTCCGCGTCACGCACAGCGGAGTTGATGGTGATCGAGATCCCTTGGGCACCCTTGATCTGCGCCAGCACCTGCGTCGGAGTCGCGGACGGTGAACTGCCTTTCACTCCCGGGGTGTTCTGGTCGGATGCGCTCGCCGAAGCGGAGGGCTTGTCGTCGGCCTTCTTGCCGCCGCCTCCCCCACCGCAACCCGCCAGCGTGATGGCGGCGACGACCACACAGGCCACTGCGGTCGTCGCCCTGCGCGCGTATGCCATCGTTCCCCGTTCCCTCGCTGCTCGTTCAGTGGTCACTTGGTCAGGCGGACCGAGTAGAAGTCCGACAGGTCCAGTGTGAAGTCGTTCGCCTTCGGGTTGATCGCGAGCGAACCGTTGTCACAGCTGAACTTGAGGATGTCCCCGTCCTTGGATCCGAGACTGCACCGAGGTTCGACCACGGCGGTCGCGGTCGCCTGCGCGTGCGTGCTCTTGGTGCTGTCGATCACCGAGTTGCCGATGGCACCCGTGGTGGTCACGGTGATGGTGTATCCCGGTTTGCCGGACAGCGGGACGCAGTCATCGACGGTCGCGTGGTTTGCGTCGGCGTAGTCGGAGGCGGCTCCACACGCGCCTTGGTCATCCAGGCCGGCGCTGTCGAGCAGCCGGCCGAGCGCCGTGACGTCGTCGCCCTTCAGGGCAGCGAGGAACGCGACCTGCACTTCGTCGCGGTTCTGGCGAGCCGCCGCGAGTGCGGCCGCATCCGCCGCCGTCTGTGCTCCGTTGCGGGTCACCGCCGCCTGGCCGACGGCGAAGTACGCGAAGGCCAGGAAGAAGAGCGCGCCGATGGCGACGATGTAGATGCCGACCGTCTGACCACGGTCATCACGCAGCAGTCCTACTTGCCGCCGTTCGAAATCCGGTTGATGGCCTTGGTGATTGCGCTCTTGATCTTGTCGCCGATATCCGTCGTCCCCGCCAGCACCCCGATGATCACCGCGATCACCACCGCGATCCCGAGGTATTCGAAGGACGTCTGGCCGCGGTCCGAGCGGGTCGCCGTGCGGGCGGCCAGGCGGGCGGTCAGACGGTCCGTGCGGGTGCGGAGCCAGACCTCGGCGTCCGTGTAGTGCTGGAGAACCCACCTGTTCACGATTGCTCGCCCCATTCCTGATCACCTGGCTCCTGGTCACGGCGGCCGGTTCCGGCCGGTCGGGCTCGGGGGGCACGGCGCACCGCCTTTCGCTGGTTCTGCTGCTCGTTCCGGGCCATCCGGCGCCCTCTGAGCCAGCATGACGCGAACTCACGCTGTGTCGTACCCCGTTCACGCAAAACAACCGGTTCACCCGCCCCCGAAGAGGTCACCGAAGTGAATCTGGGAGCCGATGATCGTGCCCGAGATGAGCAGGATCATGGTGGCCGGGACGAGCAGGATCGTGATCACGCCCGTCGCACGCGGGACCATGCGGGCCGCGCGGCGGCGGGCGTTCTGCGCCTCGGTGCGGCGCATGTCCGTGGCGATCTGGAGGAGTGTACGGGCGATGGGCGCACCGAGTTCCTCGCCCTGCTGGAGCGCGGTGACGAACTGCCCCACCTGGTCGCTGCGGTTGCGCTTGCGGAGCTGGTCGAAGGCGTCGCGGCGGCTGACCCCGACGTCCATCTGCCGCAGGGTGACCCGGACTTCGTCTGACCAGGGGCCCTGGTACACGGAGTTGACGCGTTCGAGTGCCTGGCGGAAGCCGAGCCCGGCGCTGACCACGACCGCGAGCACGTCGAGGAAGTCCGGCAGGGTGCGCTCGATGTCGTCGCGGCGGCGGCGGACCGCGAGCCAGATGCCGAGGTCGGCCCACCACCAGGCGTAGCCGAGCAGGAGGAGCGCGAGGAACCAGTTGCCGCGGCTGAACAGGGCCAGGGCGGCGAGGCCGCCGAGGAAGCCGTAGACGGCGCGGCGGGCGGCGTAGCGCTCGACGGTGAGGCCGTAGGGGTGACCGGCATGGTCGATGCGGGCGCGCATCTTGGCGATCCGGGCCGGGCCCATCATCCGCAGCACCATGGGTGCCCAGCGCATGCCGACCCGGTCGATGGCGTTGCCGGTGCGGGTGGTGCGGGTGCGGCCGACTTCGAGGGCGAGCGCGAGGTCGTCGGGGAGTTTCGTGTCCGCGCGCAGCAGGCCGACGCCGTACACGACGCCGGTCACGGCGGCTGCGAGGAGGACGGCCAGGCCGAGTTCGATCATGAGCATCGCGGCAGGCTCCTCACACGTCGGTGCACATGTCGGTGCACCCGTCGATGCACTCGTCGGTGCATACGCTGATTCCTACGTCGATCCGTACGTCGATTCATACGTCGATCCGGGACATCCGGCGGATGAGCGCGAACCCGACGACGTACAGGGCCAGGGCGACCAGGACGCAGATCCGGCCGATGCCGGAGCCGGTCATGGCGCTGAGCGAGCCGGGCATGATGCGGTTGAGCAGCAGCAGCGAGCCGATGCCGATCACCGGGACCGCGTAGGCGGTGACGGTGACCTGGGACATCTGGGTGCGGATCTCGCGGCGGGTCTCCTTGCGCTCCTCCAGGGTGACGGTGAGGTTGCGCAGGGACTCCACGACGGAGCCGCCGGCCCGGCTGGACAGCACCAGGGTGGATACCAGGACGACCAACTCGCGGCTGGGCAGGCGCTGCTGGAGTTCGCCGAGGGCGTCCTCGACGGAGTGGCCGACGGCCATGGCGTCGGCGACCTGCTTCAACTCCTCGCCGGCGGGCGCCTCCAGCTCTTCCGCGGCCATGGAGACCGCGGTGCGCAGGGCCAGGCCGGCCTGGGTGGCGTTGGCCAGCACCCGGGCGAGTTCGGGGAGTTGGGCGATGAAGCGTTCGGTGCGCACCCGGCGGCGCCAGGCGAGGAAGGAGAAGCCGGCCCAGCCGGCGATGATGGCGGCGATCGGGCCGAAGAACGGGGCGAGCAGGGTCGCGGCGACGATCCAGGCGGCGGCGATGACGCCGGTCACGGCGGCGGTGAACTGGCCCGGGGTGAGGTTGGTGCCGGTGGCGGCGAGCCGTCCGGCCAGCCGGCGGCCCCAGGCGTAGCGGCGTACCCGGCGGTCGAGCGCGGCGAAGGCGGGCCGCCGGACGCCGTCGTCGCCGAAGTCGCCGGCGAGGCGTTCGACCAGCGCGGCTCGGTCGGCGCGGCCTCCCCACCAGGCGTGCAGGCCCCAGACGCCGAAGGCGAGCGCGACGGTGGCGACGCCGAGCACGAGCAGCGGGTAGGGCCCGGAGGCGAACTGGGTGCTGGCGAACTGGGTACTCGCGAGGGTCACTTCGCCTCCCGGCTGTCGAGTTCGAGTTCGGTGGCGCCGACGCCGTACGCGGCGGGTATGTGCTCGCCGGACAGGTAGAGGCGGTCGCCGATCTCGTGGGGCAGCGGGTGGTGTTCGTACCAGCCGCGGACGATGCGGTCGACGCCGAGGGGTTCGGCGCGGAAGCGGGTGGCGGAGGTGAGCCGGAAGGTGTCGCGGCCGCGGGAGGAGAGCACCGCGATCTCGGTGATGCGGCGGGTGCCGTCGACGTGCCGTTGGAGCTGGACCAGTACGTCCACCGCGGAGTTGATCTGGTCGCGCAGTGCCTCGAAGGGGATCTTGACCTCGCTCATGGAGGCGAGGGTCTGCAGCCGCAGGACGGCGTCCTCGGCGGAGTTGGCGTGCACGGTGGCGAGGGAGCCGTCGTGGCCGGTGGACATCGCCTGGAGCATGTCGAGGGTCTCGCCGCCGCGGACCTCGCCGACGATGATGCGGTCGGGGCGCATCCGCAGGGAGTTGCGGACCAGGTCGCGGATGGTGATGCGGCCCTCGCCCTCGACGTTCGGCGGGCGGGACTCCAGCCGGATCACGTGCTCCTGCTGGAGTTGGAGTTCGGCGGCGTCCTCGACGGTGATGATCCGCTCGCCGTCGGGGATCAGCCCGGACAGCGCGTTGAGCAGGGTGGTCTTGCCGGAGCCGGTGCCGCCGCTGACGATGATGTTGCACTTGGCGCGGACGAACGCGGAGAGCAGGAGCAGCATGTGCTCGTCGAGGGTGCCCAGGCCGATGAGTTCCTGGAGGGTGTAGGCGCGCGGGAAGCGGCGGATGGTCAGGGTGGGGCCGGTCAGCGACAGCGGTGGGATGATGACGTTGACGCGCTCGCCGGACGGCAGGCGGGCGTCGACCATCGGATTGGACTCGTCCACACGGCGGTTGACGGTGGAGACGATGCGCTCGATGGTCTGCAGGAGTTGGTCGGCGGAGGAGAAGCGGGCCGGGACGAGTTCGACCCGGCCGCCGCGTTCGACGTAGATCCGGTCCGGGCCGTTGACCATGATCTCGGTGACGGAGGGGTCCTCCAGCAGCGGTTCGAGGATGCCGAGGCCGAGCGCCTCGTCGACCACCCGGCGGATCAGCGCGGCGCGTTCGGCGCTGGAGAGCACCGGGCCCTCGCGGCTGATGATGTGGCCGAGGACGCGTTCGAGCCGGGCCCGGCGCTCGGCGGCGGCGAGCGCGGACATCTCGGCGAGGTCGATCTCCTGGAGCAGCTTGGCCCGGTAGACGGCCACGAGGTGGCCTTCCTGGGTCTGCGGGGTGGCCTCTTCGACGGCGATGCGGGCACGCAGGCTCATGGCGTCCAGTCCTCCTTCGGCATGGTCGCGTCGCGGTGCACCGGCCCGAAGAGGTGCACGCCGGGCAGTACGGACGGGATGTGTACGGTCGCGCGCGCGGTGACCTTGTCGGCGGCGTTCACCGGCCAGCTGATGTCCGGGTTCACCCACCCGCTGACCGCGTCCCGGCCCGCCTGGGTCCCGGGTCCGGTGCCGCCCTGCGGGCCGGCCAGTGCGGCCGTCCGGGCGGCGGTCCGCGCCGCGGTGCCCGCCTGCGAGCCGCAGTAGGCGGCGATCCCGAGCTGGATGCCCGCGAGCGCGATGAGCAGCAGGAAGGGCAGCATGCCGAGGTACTCCAGCGATGCCTGCCCGGCCGAGCGCCGCCCGCGGACCCGCGCGCCGTACCGCCCACCGGCCCGCTCGCGCCGCGTCCTCACGGGGTGGTCCGCTCGCCGGAGGTCTCGTCCACGGTGCTGGCGTGGCCGTGGACGGTGACGGGGAAGTCGATGGCGCCGGGGAACAGGACGGGAACCTTGAGGCCGAGGGTGACGGAGACCTGGCCGTCACGGGGGTGGTCGACGGTCGGGCCCTGCATGTCGGAGGCCCAGGCGCCGGGGAGATCGCCGGCGGCGGCGGCGTGGTAGTCGGCGCCGACGGCCGCGGCGCGGGCGGCCTGGTCGGCGGCGTTGCCCGCGAGGGTGAAGGTGTAGCCGGCCAGCACGGCCTGCCAGACGAGGATGAGGGTGATCAGGATGACCGGGGTCATGCCCAGCGTCTCCAGGGTGACCTGGCCGCGGTCGCGGTCGGCCCGCCGCAGCCGCTTCCCGGACCGTCCGGCCGGCGGCGTCGCCCCGGTGATCAGGCCCAACTCCCCTGCCAGCGACCAGATTCCGCTCCGTACGGCGGAGCGCGCGTCGAGGTCGTGCAGGCGTCCCGCGTCGATGACGGGCTGGAGCTCGCGGAAGCCGGCCGGGATGGCGGACTCGGCGATCCTGGTACCGGCGATCCGGCCGATCAGTGAGGGCTGGATCTCGCTGCCCCGGGTGTGCCGGTTGACCGCGGCGGTGGTGTCCTGGGGTTTACGGATCTGCAGCCGGTCCCACATCCGCACCAACCGCTTGGCGGCGCGCACGGCGACGACATCGGGGGTGGTGATCAGCACGGCGGTGTCGGCGGTCTCGACGGCGACGGCGTTGGCGCTGGTGACCTGGGTGCCGCAGTCGACGATCACCACTTCGTACCGCTGCCGCAGGGCGGTCAGCACCAGGCGGGCGGCGCGGTCGGTGACGTCCTCGCCGCGCTCGCCGTCGGCGGGGGCGAGCAGCAGCGCGAGCCCGGACTCGTGGACGTACATCGCGTCGTTCAGGACCCGTGAGGAGACGTCGGCGATGTCGGCCAGGTCGGCGATGGAGCGGCGGAACTGGACGTCGAGGTAGGAGGCGACGTCGCCGCCTTGCAGATCGAGGTCCACCAGGGCGGTGGAGCGGCCCGACGTGTGTGCGGCCAGGGCGAGTTGGACGGCGGTGACGGTGGTGCCGACCCCGCCCTTGGCGCCGGCCACCGCGACCAGGGTGCCGCCGGCGACGGCGGGCAGCGCGGCCCGGCCCGGTGCGAGGTGGCGGCGCACCCCGTCCGCCCAGGACGCGGCGGCCTCCACCCGGGCGCCCAACTCGTCGTAGGCGAGCGGCATTCCGATCACGCCGCGGGCGCCGGAGTTCATCGCGGACGCCAGCATCGAGGGGCTCGGGTCGGCGGTGAGCAGCACCACGCCGACGGCGGGGAAGCGCAGCGCCACGTCCCGCACCAGGTCGAGCGCGGGCATCGGCCCGATCAGGTCGTGGATGACGACGACTTCGGGCAGTTCGTCGACACCCCCCTCGGCGGCACGGGCGAGGGCTTCGAGCAGCGCGACGGAGTTGGGCAGGGCGGGTGCCGGTTCGGCGCCCGGGAGTTGGCCGAGCAGCCCGACCAGCGCGCGGGCGGCGTCGGCGTCAGCGGTGCCGGCGAGGATGCGTACGGTCATCTCGGCCCTCCCCGGCCCGGTCGGCGGCCCGGCCTCGTACGGGAGCGGTCCGGCCTCGTACGAGAGTAACGCCACCTGGTACTGGAGCAGTTCGGACTCCTACGGGAGCGGTGCACGCCGCGTCCCGTGTCCGCGCCCGGCCCAACAGCGCCCGGCCCAAAGGCGCCCGACCGCATTACGTCCGGCCTCATCGCGCGGCTCCGGACGCGGGCGACGCCGACGTGTCGCCGGACAGGGTGTAGGTGCGGTCACCGGCCGGGGGCCCCGCGGTGTCGCCCGGGGCGACCAGGGCGAGCCGGACGTGTTCGGCGAACGACTCGGCGTAGGCGACGCGTTGGGCGTCCTCGGCGTCGAGCGCGAAGGTGATCGGGACGCCCTCCTCGGACACCCGCTGCGCGTCCTCGTTCTTGTCGAACGCCTTGATCTGGCCGACGTCGAGGACCTGCGCGCCGGCCACGATGATCTTCGAGACGTCGGGGTCGGTGTCCTTGCGGCCGGTGAAGGTGGCGAAGATGTTCACCCGGGCGCCGGGGGTGATCTTGCCCGCCACACCGGTCTCCGCGTCGATCATGATGGCGATCTCCATCTGCCCGGGCTTGAGTTCGGGCCGGGCGGCGACCATGTCGGACTCCAGCAGCGAGCCCTTCTTCAGCGGCACCGCGGCGATCTTCCCCTGGAACTCGCCGAGGTCGCGCACGGCGGTGTCCGGCAGCCACCGCTTCGGCATCGATATCCGGTGCACCTTGGAGGAGTCCAGCGCGGTGTACGCGGGCACGTCGGCGGACAGTTCGTACGCCGTCACCTTCTGGCCCACCTGGGACCGGGCGTTGCTGACGACGGCGAGCACCCCGGCGAAGGCGGCCACCGCGCAGACCACGGAGACCACCAGGAGGACGACGCCACGGCGCTGACGTGAGTTCATGTGCGGGTGGACCTATCGCTTGTGGGGTTCGAGTTGGGGGCGGCGCGGCGTCTCGACCGCGCGTCCCGACGGACGGGCGGCGTGCTTGGCCGGGTTGCCGCGCTCGTTGATCCGGGTGGCGCAGAACAGGCACTGGTCGCCGATGACTTCGAGCCCGCACCAGGTGCAGGTGTCGCGCCGCACCGAGGTGACGAGCTGGTAGAGCATGCCGACGTCGGCGATGTACGCGGTGAACTCGACCAGCCGTGAAGTGCCCCACCAGCGGGCCGAGTCGGGCGGCAGCGGCACCTCGCGCAGGTGCTGGGTGTGCCAGCCGGCGGCGAGCGGACCGGCCACCCAGCCGGGGTCGAGGCCGTTGCCGGCCACCGCGAGCTGCGTCTGGTAGCCGGGCCCGGGCGGCACATGCGCCGCGTCGGCCTCGGCCAGATACGGCTCCGGGTGCGCGACCACCGCGAAGTGCCGCCCGGGCAGCAGGGACTTGACGTGACTGCCGACGCTCACCGGCACCCGGTCCAGCTTGCCGACCGACGCGAGCAGCGCACCGGAGTGCAGGTAGTACGAGAGCAGGCGGGCGGCGCCGGCCAGCACGCCGGGGCCGAGGTCGGTGCCGGACAGCTGCCGTAACTGCTCGCCGAGCAAAGTGCGGGCCAGCGGCGGCAGGGCCAGCGGCACGATCGCGATCCGGTCGCCCTCCAGCGCGGAGCGAACCGTGTGCATCCGGCGCCGGGCGGGGTCGTCGGACTCGGCGGCGGCGAGCGCGATCAGGTGGCCGTGCATGTCCAGCGCGGTGGAGGTGCGCACCACCTGCTCCTCCAGCGGGAGCGCGAGGTCGTCCGCGGTCACCGTGATGACACTCGGCATGCGGCACCCCTCCCCATCTGCGCGCGGCGGTCCGGGTCGAGCGGGGTCCGCCTGGCCGTACGCGGTCGTCAGCTTATCGATGTGTAGCGAGTTGGGCGCGGAATGTCGCGGATCGAACGAGGTGAACGACCGGTGTCCACCAGAGGTCTTGACAACCGGATTGGTCTGGACCAACTTTCTCCCTACTACGTGTGTCCATGCCATCCATGGGCACCCGGGTCACCCGCACACCCCACCACCCCCCAACTCCTTGCCCCCAGGAGGCAGTCGTGGAACGTGCATCGCGCGCGAATCAAGCGAGCCATGCGAAGTCGAGAGCAACTCTCAAGCGCCGGCTGATCGCCGGGCTGAGTGCCGCCGCCGTGATCGGCTCGGGCGTCGCCCTGGTCACGGAGGGCGCCGCCTCCGCCGCCACCACCAACCTGGTGGCCAACTCCGGCTTCGAGAGCGGCCTTTCGGGCTGGACCTGTACGGCCGGCAGCGGCGCGGCCGTCTCCACCCCGGTGCACTCCGGGTCGGGCGCCCTCAAGGCCACCCCGTCCGGCAGCGATACCGCGCAGTGCCAGCAGACCATCAGCGTGCAGCCCAACTCCGCCTACACGCTGAGCGCGTGGGTGCAGGGGTCGTACGTCTACCTCGGCGCGACCGGCACCGGCGGCACCGACCCGTCCACCTGGACGCCGAGCGCCTCCTCCTACTCCCAGCTCAGCGTCGACTTCACCACCGGCGCGAGCACCACCTCGGTGAC
>NZ_JACEGK010000283.1:0-10223 GCF_056859195.1 Streptomyces sp. NH27 | reverse complement strand
GTTGAGGGGGGCTGGTCGTGTGGCCGATCAGCTGGTGTTCGCGGAGTGTGGTCGGCCGGTCGATGTGGGTGGGGGCCGCTCGCTGTCAGGCTGATGAACGGTCACGGAAGTGCTCGGGAGCGGAAGGGACGCCACGTATGCCCGCGGTTGTCGACGTGCGGAATCTGCACAAGAGGTATGGCGACAATGTGGCGGTCGAGGATGTGTCGTTCGAGGTGGAGCAGGGCGAGATCTTCGGGATTCTCGGCCCGAACGGCGCCGGCAAGACGACGACGGTGGAATGCGTCGAGGGTCTGCGGACGCCCGACGGCGGGGAGATCAGGGTGCTGGGGCTCGATCCCCGGCGTGATCGGGCCGAGTTGACGCAGCGGCTGGGGGTGCAGCTCCAGGACGGGCAGCTCCCCGACAAGATGACGGTCGGCGAGGCGCTGCGGCTGTACCGCTCGTTCTACCGCAGGCCGGCCGATCCGCAGGCGTTGATGGAGGCGCTGGGTCTGACGGCCAAGGAGCGGACCCGGTACGCGGACCTGTCCGGCGGGCAGAAGCAGCGGCTCTCGATCGCGCTGGCGCTGATCGGGAGCCCGGAGGTCGCCGTCCTGGACGAGTTGACCACGGGGCTGGACCCGCAGGCCCGCCGGGACACCTGGGGCCTGATCCAGGACGTGCGTTCGCGCGGGGTGACGATCCTGCTGGTCACGCACTTCATGGAGGAGGCCGAGCGGCTGTGTGACCGGGTGGCGGTCATCGACCGGGGGCGGGTGGTCGCGGTGGACAGCCCGGGTGGTCTGACCGAGCGGGTCCAGGACGGTCAGCGCATCCAGTTCCGGCCGTCGATCCCTTTCGAGGAGGGGCTGTTGACGGGGTTGCCGGATGTGACCGGTCTGACCCGGCGCGGCGATCTGGTGGTGATCACCGGCACCGCCAACGCGCTCAACGCGATCACCTCGGTGCTGGCCCGCAACGACATCGTGGCGGAGCACCTGCGGGTGGACCAGCCGAGCCTGGAGGACGCGTTCGTCGCGCTGACCGGCAACCACACCACGACCGGAGCGGGTGCCACGACCGGGGCGGGTGCCGCGGCGGCCGGCGCCGTTCACAGCTGACCGTTCGAGTCACAGCTGACCGTTCGAGCAGGAAGAGGAGTTCAGTGATGTCGGTGAGCAGTACGTCGAGCGTGCCGGTGCCGGTGCCGGATGCCGCGGGGAACGGTTCGGTGCTGGGCCGGCTGGCGCTGGCCGAGTTGAGGTTGTTCCTCCGGGACAAGGCCGGGCCGGTCTTCGCGATCGGGCTGCCGTTGGGGCTGTTGATCGTGTTCGGGAACATTCCCTTCTACAAGGAGCATCGCGCGAACCTGGGCGGGTACACCCTCCTCGACGTGTACGTGCCGATCCTGGCGGCGTTCGTGCTGGCGACGTTGTCGTTCAACGTGGTGCCGCAAGTACTGGTCGGCTACCGGGAGAAGGGGGTGCTGCGGCGGTTGCGGACGACGCCGGTGGGCCCGGCCCGGGTGCTGGCGGCGCAGCTGCTGGTCAACCTGGTGACCGCGGCGGTGTCGGTGGTCGCGGTGCTGGTGGTGGCCTGGTTGGCGTTCGGGGTGCATCTGCCGCGTCAGGCCGCCGGCTATGTCGTCGGCATCGTGCTGATCGCGCTCGCGCTGATCGCGATCGGACTGTTCGTCGCGGCGGCCTCGCCGAACAGCCAGGTCGCGAACGCGGTGGGCGTGACCCTGTTCTACGTGATGATGTTCTTCGCCGGGCTCTTCCTCCCGATCGCGTCGATGCCGTCGCTGCTGCGGCACATCAGCCAGGCCGCCCCGCTGGGTGCGGCGGTGCAGGCGCTGACGGACGCGACGGAGGGGCACTGGCCCCACCCGGTCCAGTTGCTCACGCTGGTTGCGTACGCGGTGGTCTTCGGCGGGGCCGCGGTGAAATTGTTCCGCTGGGAATAGCGGGAATAGTGGGGACAGGAACAGGAACAGGAACAGGAAGAGGAACAGGAAGAGGGGGCGGGGTCGTGCGTCGTGCGGCCGGAGCGGGAGGGGCAGCGATGAGCAGGTCGGAGTCGCCCGCTTGGGCGAGCGGGCAGGACGAGCGGTTGCTTCCGCTGGTGACGGTGGTGCCGTACGCGATCCTGGGTGCCCTCGTCGTCGTGACCCTGATCGTCAAGCGCGGCACGGGCAGCCCGCTGCTGATCGATCTGGGGCTGTGCGCGGCGGTCGGGTTGTGGATGCTGTGGATGTTCACGTTGCACCCGGCCTGGCGGGACCGCTCGGCGGTGATGGGGATGTTCTTCGCCGGGCTGGTCGTGCTGATCGGCGTTCTGGTGATCCGGGAACCGTGGTTCGGCCTGTTCACGCCGGCCGGGTACTTCTATGCGTTCGGCATCCTGCCGTGGCCGTGGCGGCTGCCGGGAATCGCCGCGGTCGCGCTGGAGTCGGGGACCGCCCAGGTCGCCTCGATCCCCAAGAACACCGCCATCGGCCTGACGGTCACGGGCGTGGTGCTGGCGGTGAACGTGATCTGCATGTGCGGGATGGCGTGGTGGGAGTGGGACGCGGATCGGAAGAACAAGGAACGGGTGACGGCGCTGGAGCAGGCGCGGGAGGCCAACCGCCGGCTCCAGGCGACGCTGGCGGAAAACGCCGGCCTGCAGCGGCAGTTGGTGGTGCAGGCCCGCGAGGCGGGGGTCCTGGACGAGCGGCAGCGGATGGCCCGGGAGATCCACGACACGCTGGCGCAGGGCCTGATCGGGATCGTCACCCAGTTGCAGGCCGCGGAGTTGGCGGGGGACGTCCCGGAGCGGTGGCAGGCGCACTTCGCCGCGGCGACCCGGCTGGCCCGGGAGAGTCTGGCCGAGGCGCGCCGGTCGGTGGACGCGTTGCGGCCGCAGCCGTTGGAGACCGCCGGGCTGGGGGAGGCCCTGGCCGGGGTCGCGGAGCGCTGGTCCGCACTGCACGGCATCACGGCGCACGTCACTACCAGCGGAACGGCCCGCCCGTTGGAGTCGGAAGCCGAACTGACCCTGCTGCGGGCCGCACAGGAGGCGCTGGCGAACGTGGCCCGGCACGCGCACGCCACCACGGTGACGTTGACGCTCGGCTATCTGGGGTCCGAGGTCACGCTGGAGGTGCGTGACGACGGGCGCGGCTTCGACCCGTCGTCCACCCGCGTGCCCGCCCAGGTCATGGCTGCTCCGGTGACGGTCGGCGCGCAGCCGGGGCCGGAGTTGGAGCTGGGAGCGGGGCCGGAAGCGGAGCCGGGATCGGATACGGAAACGGGGGGTGGGTTCGGGTTGAAGGCGATGCGGGAGCGGATCGAGGGGCTGTCGGGGACCTTGCGGGTCGAGTCGGTGCCGGGATCGGGCACGACGATCTCCGCGTGCGTGCCGTACGAGACGGTGGAGGCCGGCGCGTGAGTCCTGTGGCCGGGGCCCTGATCAAACTGCTGATCGCCGACGACCACCCCGTCGTCCGGGACGGCCTGAGCGGCATGTTCGCCGCCGACCCGGCCTTCGAGGTGGTGGGTCAGGCGGCCGACGGCGCCGAGGCGGTCCGGATGGCCGGAAGCCTTCGGCCGGACGTGGTCCTGATGGACCTGCGCATGCCCGGGATGGACGGCGTGACCGCGATTGCCGAACTCGCCAGGACCGGCAGCCCCGCCCGGGTGCTGGTCCTGACCACGTACGACTCCGACAGCTACGTCCTGCCGGCCATCGAAGCGGGCGCGACCGGCTACCTCCTCAAGGACGCCCCTCGCGACGAACTGCTGCGCGCGGTACGGGCCGCCGCCAACCGTGAAGCCGTGCTCTCCCCGACCGTCGCGGCCCGGCTGATGAACCGCGTCCGCACCCCCGGCCCCGGACTGCTCAGCCAGCGCGAGCTCGAGGTCCTGAAGTGGGTCGCGGCCGGTGCCACCAACCGCGAGGTGGCCGCCCGCCTCCTGATCAGCGAAGCCACCGTGAAGACCCACCTGTTGAACGTCTACGGCAAGCTCGGCGTCAGCGACCGCGCGGCCGCCGTGGCCGAGGCGTTCAACCGCGGCCTCCTCACCCCCCGCAAGTCGCAGCGACACTGAGCGAGCCACGGCCGTTCCCGGCGCTGCCGAACAGCATCGGCGGCGCGTGCGCAGACGGTCCTGGCGGACTCCAGAGGGTGGCACCGTAGGGCCGTTACGGCATGGCGGCTCGTACCAACGGGGGACCCCGGCCGCGTCGGTCGCGGTTCGCGACCGGCGCAGATCAGATCCTGACAGCGGACCCATCCTGCTCGCGCCGCGGGCAGGGACGCGCTCGCGCGAACCGCCTCTGCTCGAAGGGGAACGATGAAGCACCTGCCCACGTTCGCTCGCACCGCCACGTTCGCTCGCACCGCCAGGACCGCCGTGGCGGTGGCGGCCTCCGTCGCCGCGGTCGTCCTTCCCGCCGCGTCCGCGGCAGCGTCGCCCGCCCCGCACCAGGGCGGACCCGCGGGCCCGGTCTTCGTACAGACGGACAACACCGCGGGCAACGAGATCGTCGCCTACCGACGTGCCGCTGACGGCTCGCTGCACCAGCGGGGCCGCTTCGCCACCGGCGGCAAGGGCGGCATGCTCGACGGTTCGGTCGTCGACCACCTCGCCTCCCAGGGCTCCCTCGCCTACGACTGCGCGCATCACCTGCTCCTCGCCGTCAACGCGGGCAGCGACACCGTCACCGTCTTCTCGGTCGACGGCGACAAGCTCCACCGCGAACAGGTCATCTCATCCGGCGGCGCCTTCCCCGTCAGCGTCACCGTCCGCCAGGACCGGGTCTACGTCCTCAACGCCCGCGAGGGCGGTTCCGTCCAGGGCTACCGGATCGCCGCAGGCAGGAGGCTGGAGCGCGTCGCCGGGTGGAACCGGCAGCTCGGCCTCGACACCACCACGGCGCCGGAATACACCCACACCCCCGGCCAGGTGTCCTTCACCCCCGACGGTTCCCAACTGGTCGTCACCACCAAGGCGGCCGGCAGCAGCATCGACGTCTTCGGCGTGCGCCCGTCCGGCGCCTTGTCCGCCCGGCCCGTCGTCACCACGGAGAACGGATCGGTGCCCTTCGGCTTCACCTTCGACGGCCGAGGCCGTCTGGTGGTCACCGATGCCGGCACCAACGCCGTAATGACCTTCGCGATCCGCCGGGACGGCAGCACCCTCCGCCTCGACAACGCGCCCACCGGCCAGCAGGCCACCTGCTGGGTCGTCCGCGCCGGCGACCGCTTCTACGCCTCCAATGCCGGCAGCAACACGCTCTCCGGCTTCCGGCAGACCCGCCGGGCGATGCTCGAACCGCTCGGCAACACCGCGACCGGCGACGGCACCGTCGATTCCGCCGTGACCCCCGACGCCCACTTCCTGTACGTCCAGACCGGCGCCACCGGCGGCGTCGACGCCTTCCGGATCGACCCGGACGGCGCCCTCGCCAAGGTCGGCACCGTGACCGTCCCCGACGCCGTCGGCGGCGAAGGAATCGTCGCCCTCTGAACCCACCCGTGACGCCGATGTACCCGGTGCCTCGGGAACCGGTGCGGAGGTGGTCCCCACTCTGACTCCGACCGGCGAACTCTCCCCGGTGGACGATGCCGATGCCGCCCCGGACCGCGCGGTCGTCCACCCCACCGAACCGTCGTCGACGACGGGGCGGGAGCCACCGGCTCCCGCCCCCTCCAGCCCAGCGGCGTACGGACGGGGCCGCCCGGCCACCGTCAGGCGCCGTGCACGACGGGACCCGGCGCTTCGCCTTGCGGCGCGCTCGTCACCGGTGCCGTAGCGGGTGGTGCTTCCGGTGGCGGGGTGTGTGGTCCGAGTGGCGGGTGCCTTGGTAGTGGGTGCCGCCCATGAGGACCAAGAGGGTGCCGATGGCGAAAGCGATCACCACGAGCGAGAAGCCGATCGTCTCCAGTGCTCTCATCGTGACGTCCTCCTCCCGAGGGCCGGCCCGTGCCGGCGACGGCAGCCGGTCTCCGCGGCCCCTCACCTCCACGGTGCCACGGTGGCGAGCCGTCGGCAGATCGCGGCTCACCTGCTGATATCCCGGTCTCGCCGACTGGGCGGAGCCGCCGCACGGTGCCAGCCGGGGCGCCGGGCGGTGCGGCGTCAGAGCTGCGCCGCAAGGCGGTCCAGGAATGCCGCCTGCGCCGTGACGACGACCTCGCGCGCCGCGTCGAGCCCGAACCACGCCACCCGGTCCAGTTCGGGGAACTCGGCGGTGCGGCCCGAGCCGCGCGGCCACTGCATGGTGAACGTGCCCGGCACCATGTCCGCCGGATCGAGGTCGCCCTCCACCGCCCACACCACCACGTGCTTGCCCCCGGACTGCACCACCTCGCCGAGCGGCAGCGGCGTGCCCTCCGGCGCGGGCAGCCCCAACTCCTCGCGGAACTCGCGGCGCGCCGCGTCCCAGGGCTGCTCGTCGCCTGCGTACTCGCCCTTCGGCACGGTCCACGCACCGGCGTCCTTGCGGGCCCAGAACGGTCCGCCCATGTGGCCGAGCAGCACCTGCACCCCGGGGGCGGTACGGCGAAAGAGGAGCAGGCCCGCGCTGTGCTTGGTGTCAGCCATGGGGCCAGTGTGGTGGGCGGGAACCGGATGGCCGCGAGTGCACGTCTTGAACGGCGTGCCCCGCCGGCTCGGAGGCGGCCGGCGGCCGGACCGTCGTCGTCGAGCCGGATTCCCGTGCTGCGACACGGACACGGATGCGGATACGGATATGGCATGCCCGATATGCCGTGCCCGATATGGCATATCGATGATGGCGCGTGGCCGCCGAATGGGGGCAGGTGGAAAAAGGTGGAACGGAATACGCGCGAAGCGTCGCCGTTGATCGGATCACCGGGAGATGTCGGGGGTGTGCCGTGCTGATCGGAGCACGTGCTGCTCGTTCCAGGCACCGCAATCCCGCGCGTCTGCCGGCGCGCCACCGCCCCGACGTCGGGACCTGCCGCGACGCCGTGACCTGCCGCGATGTCGGGATGCCGGGATCTGCCCGGAAACGCGGGGCAGTTGATCCGGATCGGGAGCGGCGTTCCGGTTGACGCCCAGTCAAATATGTGATGATCGGGAGCGCATCGCATAGAGGCAAAGGATGAGGGACCTTGGGTCAGAGGCGAAAATCAAAGCGGAAGCTCGCGACGTATGTCGTGGGCGCGACGTTGGTCGTCGCGGGGTGCGTCTCGGCGCCGGTCGCGTTGGCCAGCCAGAACGGGGCCGGTACGGGGCCGGGTTCCTCGGGCGAGCAAAAGGACTTCGCATACGCCGCGCACGAGTCCGACGTGCCGGAGTCGGTGCTGATGGCCGTCGCGTACGAGGAGTCCCGGTGGGACGCCCATCAGGGGCACAACACCAGCGGTGGATACGGGCTGATGAGCCTGACGGATGTGACGCCGTCGATGGTCGCGGACGGTGCCGCCGGCGCGGCGGGCCGCTCGGACCTGGCGTCGCTGGCGTCCGACTCGTCGTTGCACACGCTGACCGCGGCGGCCAAGCTGATCGGCGTGCCCGCGCAGCAGGTGCGTACCGACCGGCGGGACAACATCCGCGCCGCGGCGGCGCTGCTGGCGTCGTACGAGAAGAAGCTGCACGGGGGCACCTCGGAGAACCCGGCCGACTGGTACGCCGCGGTGGCCCGGTACAGCGGGTCCTCGGACCAGGTGGCCGCCGAGGACTTCGCGAACCGCGTGTTCACGACGATGAAGGCGGGTGCCCGGCGCACCACGGTTGATGGCCAGCGCATGGACCTGGCGTCCCAGCCCGCGCTGCGGGCGGACACGAGCCACGTGGCGTCCCTGCACCTGAAGAAGACGTCGTCCTCGGGCACCGACTGCCCGCAGCGGCTGGACTGCCAACTGGCACCCGCGGCGACGACCAACTACCAGGTCGCGAACCGTCCGGACGACGGGATGAAGGTCGACTACATCGTCATCCATGACACCGAGACGTCCTACCAGACCGCCATCGACGGCTTCCAGAACCCGGCGACCGGGGACGCGGCGAACTACGTGATGCGGTCCTCGGACGGCGCGGTGACGCAGTCGGTGGCCGACAAGGACCTGGCGTTCCACTCGGGCAACTACTGGCTCAACATGCACTCGATCGGCATCGAGCACGAGGGTTTCGCGGCCCACGGGGCCAGCTGGTACACCCAGGTGCAGTACGAGAACACGGCCGACCTGGTGAAGTACCTGGCGGGCAAGTACCACATCAAGCTGGACCGCGAGCACATCATCGGCCACGACAACGTGCCCGGCCCGGTCGACTCGCTCGTGTCGGGCATGCACTGGGACCCGGGACCGTACTGGGACTGGAACCAGTTCATGGCCCTGCTGGGCGCGCCGACGGACAAGGGCGGGCACGCGGTGGTCCCGGTCGGCAAGGCCGTCACGATCGCACCGGACTTCGCGTCCAACCAGCAGACGGCGAAGGTCTGCCCGGTGGACGACCCGACCGGTGCGACGCCCGCGTGCACCGACCAGACCGCCTCGTCGAACTTCCTGTACGTGCGCACCGCGCCCAGCGCGACCGCGCCGCTGGCGGGCGACCCGTACGTGCACGCGGACGGCTCGGCGGGCACGGACGGGATCAGCGACTGGAGCGCCACCGTCTCGGCGGGCCAGCAGTTCGTGGTGGCCGACCAGCAGGGCGGGTGGACGGCCATCTGGTACGGGGGCCAGAAGGTCTGGTTCGACAACCCTGACGGCATCAACACGGTCCGGGCCAGGCACGTGAAGATCCTCAAGACGGCCGGCGACACCGCCGCGCCGCTGTTCGGCGAGGCGTACCCGGACGCGTCCGAGTACCCCGCGGGCCTTTCGGCCGACGTGGCGCCGCCGTTGAGCAAGTACACCTTCGCCTCGGGGCAGGAGTACGTGGCGACGGCGAAGCCGGTCAACCGGGACGACTTCTACCCGGCCAACGGGACGACGCGTCCCACGGAGACCCACATCCAGGGCGCCGGAACGGTGTACACGATCCAGTACAACCACCGGCTGGCTCTCGTCAACGCATCCGATGTCACGGTGAGTTGACGCCACTCGGCATCAACGGGCCCCCGACCACGGCAAGTACGCAGCCGCGGTCGGGGGCCCGGTGCGTACGGCCCCGGTTGCCGGCGCGGTGGCGCTCCGGCGCTACTGTCGTGCGCGGGTGATGCCGTGCGTGAGGCGGCTCCAGGGGCGGCGGCGTCCGCCGCTCACCGCCGCGATGCCGGTCTCGTCGTAGCGGGAAGTGGCCAGGGACCAGGCCAGGTTGCCCGCCATCAGGTGCCGCATACCGTCCACGTAGTGGTCGACGTGCTCGCGGCTCTCCCGGGGAACGGCGCGCTGGGCGAGCGTGCCGGGCAGGGTGGCGGCGAGCCGGGTGAAGCGGGCTGTGCCGGTGTTGGCGAGTGCGCTGACGTGCTCGACCGACTCCTCGATCGTGCAGCCCTTGTGCGTGCGGTGGACGATCACGCTGTTGTTGACGTCGCCGGCCGCCAACTCCTTGGCCAGAGAGACGATGTCGTTGACGAAGATCACCACGTCGCCGGTGATCTCCCGCATCTCCCGCAGCGCCGGCAGGTCGTGCAGTTCGTCCGGCAGGGTGTAGCCGCCGCACCGCTCGACGAAGTCCAGGCAGGGCCGTACCCCGATGGACTCCCGCCGGACGTCGAGGAACTGCTGGAACGAGGGCGGCCGTTCGGCGTTGCGCTGGTGCGCCTCCCCCTCGTGCGCGGCCAGATACGCCCCCCAGTGCTCGCGGAACCGCAGTTGCCAGCCGTTCGGGGCGGACGCCGTGGACCGTAGCCAGATGTCCCGGAAGGCGCGGACGAGCGGCGTGTACTCCTCGTCGCCCGGCCGCGGGACGTCCCCGGGGCGGCGTGCGCCCGGCGTGTCGCCGGCGACCGGGGTCCCCCGCACCGTCATGGTGCCGACGAGGGTGTCCACCACGTGCCGGATCTCATCGGGCCGGTTGCCGAGACCCCCGTCGAACTGGTCGTCGAAGATGAAGAACCAGGCGTTGAAGTCGGCGGCCAACTCCAGTCCGGAGGCGGTGGCGTCGGGGTAGAAGTACGCCATCAGCCGCTCCAGCCGCAGGGCGTCGTACTCAGCCGTGGCGACGTCCCCGGTGAGCAGGCCCATGCCCTGCGCCCACTGCAGAGTGTGCTGCCTGGCCCGTTCCGCATGCAGGTTCAGCCGTGCGGGGAAGGGAATCCTGACCGCCGCGGCACGCCGGGTG
>NZ_JACEGK010000282.1:0-10251 GCF_056859195.1 Streptomyces sp. NH27 | reverse complement strand
CCCTGTGGGGTCAGCCCTCCAGCAAGCGCTGGCCGACGTACTCGCCCTTCCCCGCCCCGCCCGGCACCGCGAAAAGCCCGCTCGCCTCGTGGCGCAGGAAGCGGGACAATCCGTCGGCGCCGTCGAGTTTGCGCTGGACCGGCACGAAGCCCGTCATCGGGTCGGCCTGCCAGGCGATGAAGAGCAGCCCGGCGTCCGGGGTGCCGTCGGTGCCGATGCCGTCGTGGTAGGAGAAGGCGCGGCGCAGCATGGCCGCGCCGCTGTTCGACGCGGGGGCGGCCAGCCGGATGTGGGCATCCCCCGCGATCGCCAGCGACCGGTCCGGGTTGATCTTGTCGAGTTCGACGGGTGTGGTCTCGACGCCGCCGGACAGCGGCGCGCCGTCGGACTTGCGGCGCCCCACCACCCGCTCCTGCTCGACCACCGACAGGTGGTCCCAGGAGTCCAACAGCATCCTGATCCGCCGGACGACCGCGTACGAGCCGCCCGCCATCCAGTCGGGGGAGCCGGTCGCCGGCACGAAGATCCGCTTGTCGAAGTCCGGGTCGGACGGTTTGGGGTTGTTAGTGCCGTCGATCTGCCCCATGAGGTTGCGCGGGGTGCGGGGCCGGTCGGTGGCACCGGGGGCGCGGTTGAACCCGTTCATCTGCCAGCGCACGGTCGCGGTGCCGGCCGCCGCCTTCTGGAGCACCCGCAGTGCGTGGAAGGCGACCAGAGCGTCGTCGGCGCCGATCTGCACCCACAGGTCGCCGTTGCTGCGCTTGGGATCGAGATGGTCCGAGGGAAAGTCCGGCAGCGGCGCCAGCGCGGTCGGCAGCTTCGACGCCAGCCCGGTCCGCCCGAAGAAGCTGCGCCCGAATCCGATGGTGACGGTCAGCGAGGACGGCCCCGCGTCGTCGGCGACCTGGTCGTCGTACGCCGCGGGGGTAGAGGGGTGCCCGGCCGCGGTCATCTCCCGCACCGCGTCCGACCAGCGCCGCAGTAGTGCGGCCGCCGCCCGGCGGTCCGCGCCGGCCACCAGGTCGAAGGCAGCCAGGTAGCCACGGGCCTGCGTGGGCTGCACGATTCCGGCCTGCCGGGCGCCCTCGAACGGGATGTGTGCCGAGCCGACCGTCGTCAGTGCGGTCGGCTCGTCCCTGGTGCCGACCGCCACGGCGGCGCCCGCACCGCCGCCGACCACGAGCCCGGCCGCCCCGGCCGTGCCCGCGGCGCCCAGCAGCCGCCTGCGGCTGACCCCGGGCCGGGCCGCATCCTGCTCAGCGCCCGGCCCCGCGTTCCGGCCGGAGCCCTGCCCGGCGTCCTGCCCGGCCGTCTTCCTGACGGCCTGCCCGGCGGTGCGCCCCGCCGCTTTGTTCGTGGCACTCACGAAGTGACCTTCACCTTCTTCGTCTCCGTCACCTCGTCGATGTCCGAGGTGCGGACGGTGACCGACATCTGCCAGGTGCCGGGCAGCGGCAACTGCGCCGCGCTCGCCGTCCACCTGCCGGTGCCGACGTGCTTGAGCGTGATCGGGATCGGGCCGAGGTTCTGTGCGGGCAGCGTGAACGCCAGCCGCACCTCGGGCACGTCGACCGGGGTGCCGGCCGCGCCGTTGATCACCAGCTGCACCTGGTTCGGGGTCGCGGCCCGCCCGGGCGTCACCGTGACCGCCGCGGTGCCCTTCCCCTTCGGGCCGCCGGTGTCGTACGGCACCGTGACCGCGATCCGCCCCTGCCTGGACGGCGCCGTGCCCGTACCGGTGCCCGAAGGCGCGGATGGAGCGGGTGCCAGGGACTTCTGCTCCTCCGCGGCCCGCCCGGGTTGGGAGCCGGACAGGATCGTGGTCACCCCGAGCAGCACCACGGCCACCGCCGCCTCGGCCAGCACCGAGCGGCGCAGCGCGCCGCGGAAGGGGTCGGCGTCCAGGACCTTCCTGGCTCGCGCCGCGCTACGGGCGGCCTGCTGCCGGCGTAGTTGCGCGGCCCGGGCACTGTCGGCCCCGCCCGCACCACCGCCGCCGGACGCCGCGCCCGCCTTCGAGGCCGTCCCGTCCGTGGCCGCCGCCACCGGCTCCCGTACGTCCTCCGCCACCGCGGCGCCGACCGAGGCCGTAACCGCCGCGGAAGCGGAAGCCGAAGCCGTGGCCGGGGCCTGCCCGAGCCGTGCGGTCCAGCGTCGGGAGAACCAGGCGATGGCCACCAGCGTGCACACCAGCCCGATCTTGATCAGCAGCATCCGCCCGTAGGAGGTGCCGGTGAAGGCCCGCCAACTGCCCATCTGCCGCCACGCCTGGTAGATACCAGTGCCGACCAGCAGCGTGATCGCGGTGAGCCCGAGCAGCGAGAAGCGGCGTACGGCGTAAGGCTCGATCGGGCGGCTCGCGATCGAGGGCGCCCACAGCGCGGTCAGCAGGGTGATCAGGCCGCCCAGCCAGACCGCCATGGACAGCAGGTGGACCACGTCGACCGGCATCGCGACCTGGTGCTGGATGCCCACGGAGGCGTGCTCGGCCATCGCCCAGGTCGCCGCGATGCCGACTGCGATCACGGTGCCGCCGATGCCCAGCCCCCAGGCGAGGTCCGCGCGTTCCTCCGGGTCCTCCCGTCTGGCGTAGGACCCGAACAGCACCGCCAGGAACACCGCGGCCGCCGCGAGCAGCAGCAGCCGGGACAGCAGCGCCGCCCCCGGCCTGGTCTGGAGCTGCTCCCGCATCACGCCGAGGTCGAGCGCCTGCCCGAGCCCCTTGCCGTTGACGTACGGCCCGCGCAGCAGCAGCAACGCGATCGTGGAGGCGGCCATCGCCACCCAGCCGGTCGCCGCGATCCGCTGGAGCGGCCGCAGCAGCGCGCCGCGCGGCCAGCACACCGACAGGAACACCGAGGCGCCGACCAGCAACGCGAAGCCGGCGTACGCGACGTAGCGGCCGACGCCGTACAGCGTGCTGGCCGCGCCGCCGCCGCGCGCCGCGACACCGGACAGGTCGACGTCCGTCCTGGAGGGGGTGCCGATGGAGAAGGTGAAGGCGCCGGCGACGGGGTGACTGTCCTGGGAGATCGCTCGCCAGGCCACGGTGTAGGTGCCGTTGCCCAGGCTCGGTTTGAGGGCGATGGTCGAGGTGGCGCCGGAGTCCTTGCCCTGCGCGTGGCCCGGTGTGCCGACGGCGACGTTGGTGCCGTGCGGGTCGAGTACCCGCAGCGAGTCGTCGGACAGCAGCACGCCCTCGGAGAAGGTGAGCACCACCCGCTGCGGCGCCGTCCTGACCACCGACCCGTCGGCCGGGTCGGTGCGGATCAGAGCGGCGTGCGCCGAGGCGGGTACCGCCGTGCCGAGCAGCAGCCCGACCAGCGCGCCGAGCCCGACCAGCAGCGCCGCCGCGCGCCGCGGCCAGGACCATGCCGCCCACGCCGCGGACGGACGCGCCCGGGCCTCACCTGACCGGGACCGACCTGACCGTGCCTGACGCGCCCACGGCCGAGGCGACTGCGACCGAGGCGGCCGAGACGGCTGCGGCGGACCCGGTCGCCGGGCGTCCGCTCGTCGTACGTACGACCGTGTGTCCATCGGCTGTTCAGCCTCCTGGGTGGTACGTCGTCGGACGCACCGGCACGGTGACGGTCACCGTGGTCGGCGTGGCGTGCGCGAAGTGCAGGGTCAGCGTCACCTGGTCGCCCACCGCGGGCTTGTGGGTGAGGTCCTCCAGCATCAGGTGGTTGCCGCCGGTGCTCAGCGTGAGCTTGCCGCCGGCCGGCACGGGCAGCGACATCACCTGCTGCATGGTGTCGCCGGTCGTGGAGTGCAGGGTGGCGTGCGCGGCCAGGTCGCTGGTCACGGAGGTGAGTCGGGCCGCGGTGCCGCCGGTATTGGTGACGGTGAAGTACGCGGCGGCCATGTCGGTCAGCAGCGGCTGCGGTATGTAGCCGCCGGTCACCGCGAGTTCGGCGGGGCCCGTGGCCTTGGCGCCGGCCGTGGCGCCGCCGCGGGAGGCGTCCGGGGCGGCCGCCGAACCCGTCGAACCCGCCGATGACGAGCAGCCGGTGAGCGCGATGGTGCCGCCGGTCGCCACCGCGGCGAGGGCCACCAGCGCGGCCGCACCGGCCCGGGTGCGCCGCCCGGCGGACCTGGTCGCGGTCACGACTGCTCACTCCTGATGATCTTCGGCAGCTCGCGGGCGTACTGGTCCGCGGTGGTGCCGGACATGTACACCACGTGCGCCTTGTTGTCCTTGGGCCAGAAGCCCAGCACCTCGGCGCCGTGGGTGACGGTGATGCTGCCGTCCTTCTCCTTCACCGGCGGGTCGATACCGACGCCCAGCGTGCGGGCGGCGGCCTGGATCGTGCTGAACTTGCCGGTCAGGCCGATGAAGCTCTTGTCGATCGCGCCGAGCCAGGCGTCCAGCCGGCCCGGGGTGTCCCGGTCGGGGTCGGAGGTGACGAAGAGCACCTGGAGCTTCGCCTGGTCGGCCTTGGGCAGTTTCGACTTGGCCAGCGCGATGTCGCTCATCGTGGTCGGGCACACGTCAGGGCAGTGGGTGTAGCCGAAGTAGAGCAGCACGGGGTGTCCGGCGGTCTGCTTGACCAGGTCGAACGGCTTGCCGTGGTTGTCGGTCAGCACCAGGGAGGGCTTGGCGAACGGCGTGTCCAGGGCGATACCCGGTCCCTGCGAGGCGTGGGTCGACACGACGGCCACGGCGTTCGAACCGCTGCCGGAGGACGAACTCCCGCACGCGGTGAGCAGGAGAGCAGCCGACGCGGTCACGGCGACTGCGCCGAGTTTGACGGTGGTGCGCATGAGAGATGTTCCTGTTCGCGAGTGCTCGAAGGGGCCGGGCGGCCGCGGTCCTATGGTGCGCGTACCGCGACCGCCCGGCGGCGGCCGGTCAGGCCGAGGGCGCGGAGGGGCCGTCGGCGGCGCCGCCCGGGGTGCCGCCGGCGGCACCCGTGGACGAGGCACCGGACGCCCCGGAACCGCTTGCGACCGCGGCCGTACGCCGCCGCCCGCCGTACACGCCGAAGCCGACGCCGATCACGCCGACCACGATCCCGGCCACGCCCAGCGCGCGTGCGGTGTCGTCGCTGCCGCTCGCCGACGCGGTGGTGGTCGCCGCGCCCTTGCCGCCGGCCGGCGGGGCCGCCGCGGGGCTGCCGGCCGCGGCGGGTGCCGCACCGGAGTCGCTGCCCGCCGCGGTGAGCTTCAAGGTCGGTGCCGGGTTCTGCGGCTCGGGCTGCCCGGCCTGCGGGATCTCGATCCACCGCACGACGTTGCCGTCGCTGTAGGTCTGGAGCGCCTTGAACGCCAGCGAGTCGGCGTTGTCCGGCAGCGGCCCGAAGGAGACCGGGAACTGCTGGAACTGCCCAGGATCGATCTTCCCGCCGGTCCAGGTGATCTTGGTGACGGCCGAGGTGACCGTGCCGTCGTCGGTCTTCAGCGGGGTGGCCAGCTTTGCCGTGGTGACCTTCGCGGTCCAGCCCGGGACCGGCTGGATCGACACCGAGGCGATCGGGTGGTCGGTCGGGAGGTTCACCTCCAGCTTGATGGTGGAGGCGTTGTCCTCCTCGCACGGCACCTTGAACGAGATCGTGCTGTAGCTGCCCTTGGCGGCCGAGTCCGGCTGCACGGTGACATGGGCGAAGGCAGGTACGGCGGCCAGCAGGACGGCGGAGCCGGCGAGCGCGGCGACGGTTGCGGCACGGCCGCGCATACGGGAACTGCTCATGGCAGGGGTATCTCCACGATGAAGTGGTGCGCTGACGGTGGACCGCGCACAGCGGAGTGCGCGGGCGACGCGGGCAGCCCGCCCCGGACCCGCACGCGTACCCGTACCGGGACCCCGGCCTGCGCGTGCGCGTACAGGCACGCGGTGCGGGGGACCGTCGGGGTACGAGGGGTGCTCGTGGGAGGGCGGCCGGGCGACCCGCGCGTCCGTCGGTGCTCCCCGTGAGGAGCCGACGCCGCGTCAGGCCGCCAGTGCGACCACCGGGGGACCGCGCCTGGCCAGGCAGTGCCGCAGCCAGACGGTACGGTGCCGGGCCGGCGCAGACCACGTGGCGCCCCGTATCGGGCGGCGGGCGCAGGGCACGGCGGCGGCGAGCGCAGCCAGCAGCGCGCAGGCCCGGCGCAGCGCGGAGGGCGCCAGCGAGGTCAGCCCCGCGGCGCCGCGCACCGACAGCCGGATCAGCCGCCACAGTGCGGCCTCGCCGCGTCGCAGCAGCAGCCCGGCGAGCACGGCGGCCAGCAGGTGGCCGAGCAGCATGGGCGCCGAGAACATCGACAGCAGCATGGAGGGCAGCGACGCGTGGGAACCGTGCGCGCCGGAAACCCCGGCGAGCCCCGGCATGCCCGGCATCAGCATGTCCCGCGGGTGGGTGGCGGCGCCGACCGCGGCGGGGTCGATCCCGGCCCGTAGCACGATCTGCCGCGCGGCCCCCGGGGTGAGCGCGGCCGTGCTGCCGCCGCCGCAGACCAGCCGGGCGGCGACGGCGACCAGGTCGTTCGTGGAGCCGCTCCGGGTGGAGCCGGTGACGGAGGCGCACATCTGCCCGGTGCTGAACACCAGGTGCAGGGCGAGTTGGCCGAGGGCGAGCAGCGCGGTGATGCCCGGCAGCCCTCGCTCCCGGCCCGCGAGCGGGGCGACGACCGCGAAGACCGCCAGCCAGCCCCACACCAGTGAACCGGCCGGAACCGCCCGCCCCGACGCCATGGCGTGTCCGACCGCGGCGAGCAGCACGCAGACCGCGGTGAACACCGCGGTCCGCAGCAGTCGCATCCCGGCGCCCGCGCGCACGGTGGGCGCGGGTCGGCAGGAGGCGGAGGAAGGCACAGCCATGACGGCGGTCATCATCTCACTGCCGGTTCCGCCTGCCTACGGCGCCCTTGCCCCCGCCTACCCGCCGGGCCCCTGCCCGGGCCCCTGCCCGTGACGTGACCGGCGAGGTGATCCGGTACGCGGTACGGCCGTTGCCCTGGGCGTACGGGCCTGCGCCGCCGTACGGCCCGCCGCCGTATCGGAGCCGCGTCGTACGACCCCCGCGCAGTCCTTAAACGCACCGGGTATCGCCGTTCGCACCGGTGCCCTTCGGTGCCGACGGTCTTGACAGCCGCGCCTCTACACCGCCGCGTGTGGCTGCCGCATCCGCCGAATGAGCGGCATCACGTCAACATCACGCTTACGCCCGGGCTTTCGCGGCAATACGTAACCGTATGTCGAGCCGCAGCCAGGAGGCTGGAGCATGAGCATCTGGTGGTCACTCCATTTGCGGCGCGAGGCTGCGAGCGTCCCGCTGGCCAGGAGACTTCTGCTGGGGACCATGGAGACGGCCGGGGTCGACCCCGACATCTCCTTCGATCTTTCGGTGGCCCTCTCCGAGGCGTGTGCGAACGCCGTGGAACACGCCGGTTCGGCCACGGGCTACAGCGTCACCGCCGAGATCGACGGCGACTGCTGCCGTATCGAGGTCGCCGACTCCGGGCCGGGTCTGCCCCGCGACCACTTCCGCCTGCCGGCCCGGCCGCTGACCCTGCGGGGCCAGCACGCCGAGCACGGCCGGGGACTCTTCCTGATCGAAGCGCTCGTCGACCATGTGCAGTTCCACGACCGCCCCGGGCACGGCACGGTCGTCGCGTTCGACAAGGTGCTCAAGTGGCGGGAGGACGCCCTGCTCAAGGCGTCCTGACCCGCCACACAACTGGTCAGCCGTTCAGCCCGGCCATCCACTGCTCGACCTCGTCCGAGCGGCGCGGCAGCCCCGCCGACAGGTTCCGGTTGCCGCTCTCGGTGACGAGGATGTCGTCCTCGATCCGCACCCCGATGCCGCGGTACTCCGCCGGCACCGTCAGGTCGTCCGCCTGGAAGTACAGCCCGGGCTCCACGGTGAGCACCATGCCCGGCTCCAGCGTGCAGTCCACGTACGTCTCGGTGCGCGCCTGGGCGCAGTCGTGCACGTCCAGGCCGAGCATGTGCCCGGTGCCGTGCAGCGTCCAGCGCCGCTGGAGGGCGAGTTCGAGTACCCGTTCCACCGGTCCGTCCAGCAGGCCCCACTCGACCAGCCGCTCGGCGAGCACGCGCTGCGCCGCCTCGTGGAAGTCGCGGTAGGCCGCGCCGGGCTTGACCGCGTCGATACCGGCCTGCTGCGCGTCGTGGACCGCGTCGTAGATCTTCTTCTGCAGCGGTGAGAACCGGCCGTCGATCGGGAGGGTGCGGGTGACGTCGGCGGTGTAGAGGGTGTGGGTCTCCACGCCGGCGTCGAGCAGCAGCAGTTCGCCGGCACGGACCGGGCCGTCGTTGCGCACCCAGTGCAGGGTGGTGGCGTGCGGGCCGGCGGCGCAGATCGAGCCGTAGCCGATGTCGTTGCCCTCGACGCGGGCGCGCAGGAAGAAGGTGCCCTCGATGTACCGCTCGGAGGTGGCCTGGGCGCGGTCGAGGACCTTCACCACGTCCTCGAAGCCGCGGGCGGTGGAGTCGCACGCCTTCTGGAGTTCGCCGATCTCGAACTCGTCCTTGATCAGGCGGAGCTCCGACAGGAAGACCTTAAGCTCCGTGTCCCGCTCGGCGGTGACCTTGTCGGTGAGGGCCGCCTCGACCCCGGCGTCATAGCCGCGCACGACGCGCACCGGGCCGGTGGCCCCGCGCAGCACGTCGGCGACCGTGCGGACGTCCTTGCACGGCAGGCCGAGCAACTGCTCGCCCTCGGCCAGGCTGTTGCGCCGCCCGACCCACAACTCGCCCTGGCCGTCCAGCCAGAACTCGCCGTTCTCCCGGTCGGAGCGCGGCAGCAGGTACGCGGTCGCGGCGTGGCCGCCCTCGGCGAGCGGTTCGAGGACGAGGACGGCGTCCTCGGTCTGGTCGCCGGTGAGGTGTACGTACTCCGTCGAGGCACGGAAGGGGTATTCCGTGTCGTTGGCGCGGGTGCGCAGATTGCCCGCGGGCACCACGATCCGCTCGCCCGGGTAGCGCGCGGACAGCGCGGCGCGGCGGGCGGCGGCGTACGGCGCCTGCGCTATCGGCTCAAGGCCGCGCCGCTCGGTGTCGGCCCAGCCGGACTTCATGACCGCGGACAGTTCGTCGGAGACCGCGGGGTACAGCCCGTTCTTGCGCTGCTTGATCGGGCGGTCCTGACCGTCGGCCGTGGCCTCGCCCGCCTCGTCCGCGTCGGCGGACTCCCGCGCCGCGAGCGCTTCTTCCTCCTGGCCCCCCGCCGCGTCCTGCCTGTCCTCGGCCTTCGCCACGTCCTGCCTCCTCAGAATGAACTTTCGTCCATCGTATGGGCGCCGGACGGCGTCGGGTCAGGGCGCCTGTGGATAACCGTGGACAACAGCGGGGAAGGGGGTAGAAGTGGCGGAAAGGTCACATGGGTCAGACCCGCCGGCGGCGTCACCATGCACATCATCACTGTCAGTCGTCGAAGCGCACGGCCAGCAGCACCAGGTCCTCCAAGTGGTCCGCCCGGTCCCGCCCGTCCGGGAAGAGCGTGCGCAGCACATGGTCGGCCAGCGCCTCCGGGTCGGCCCGTACGCTCCTGGGCGCGACCTGCGCGGCGGAGTGCAGCCGGGACAGCGCCCAGTCCGCGGGCTCCCCGGTGCGGTGCAGCAGCCCGTCGGTGTAGAGCAGCAGGCTCTCGCCGGGCCGGACGACCAGCTCGGCGCAGGGCGCCTCCCAGCAGCTCAGCATGTTCAGCGGTGCGGAGAGCGAGGTCTCCACGTACTCGCAGCGCCGGTCGCCGACCACCAGCGGTGGGCAGTGCCCGGCGCCGGCCATGGTCAGCTTGCGGCCGCCGCCCGGCAGCGAGGTGGCGTACGCGAACAGCGCGGTGGCCGAACGGGCCGGCTCGGTCAGCCGCATCAGAAGTTCGAGGTCGGAGAGCACCGCGACCGGGTCCTCGCCCTCCATCACGGCGTACGCCCGTAGGGACGCCCGCAGCCGTCCCATCGCGGCGACCGCGCCCGGCCCCGCGCCCGTCACGCCGCCGACGGCGAGCCCGAGGGCGCCCTCGGGCAGCGGCAGCGCGTCGTACCAGTCGCCGCCGCCGCGCGGGCCGGTGGTGTGGCGTACGGCCATCCGCAGGCCGGGCACGCGCGGCAGCCGGGCCGGCAGCAGCTCCTCGGACAGTGCGCGGGCCGCGGCGCGGGCCCGGCTCAGGGCCAGGCAACGTGCCACGTGTTCGACGGCGTACCGCAGGTAGAGGCTGACGAGACGGCGTTGTCGGTCGGCGGGCTCGGCGGGTTCGTCGTAGAACCAGACGGCGGTGCCGAGGCGGCCGGCGGGGCGGTCGGTGGGGC
>NZ_JACEGK010000281.1:0-10251 GCF_056859195.1 Streptomyces sp. NH27 | reverse complement strand
ACCCGGCAGTGGTGGCCGGCGCCCAACGCGTCCTGTCCCTGGCCGCCCGCGCGGAGGCGTACCGCTAGTGCCCCTCCCGGCAAGGTTGCCCACTCGCAGGTTCGTCGAATCGACGGCGCTACTCACGGTGAGTCGCGGCCTCCGCGGCTTTCGCCGCCTCCTCGGCTTCGTCCAACACCGCTAATACGTAGGGAAGTTGCTCCGCCAGATGCCGGTTGAGCATCGCCATGGCAGCGTTCCTGGGAACCGGCTGCGACCCGACCCGGAGCGTCACCTCCCGCAGCACGGTGTACGCCTCGACGAAGTCGCGGCGGTGATAAGGGGGTTCGGCGCGGAGCAGCCCGCCCCAGATCTCCACCGCCGCCATCGACGGTTCCAGGGCCTCCGGCCAGCGGCCGTCGTCGCTCAGCATGGCCGCCGCGTCCGACAGGAGCGAGGCGATGAGTGGCTGGTACTTCGGCACTTCCGGGTCGAGCCCGTACCAGAGGTCCAACGCGCGATGCAGCGCGCCCGGGAGCGTCTCCAGGGAGCCGGACAGGGCCTGCCAGAGGCCGAGTTGGAGGGTGTGCTTGACGAGGCTGAGCTCCGCCTCGGCGTCGGCGAGCCCGATCCGCCGCCGGTGCTCCCCGATGCCGACCGCCTGCTGCATGGCGTCGCACGCCTCGGCGGAACGTCCCAGCTGGTGAAGGATGTTGCCGAGGTTCACCAGCGAGGAGATGAGGCGGCCCTCGAAGTTGCGCGGGTCACGGCGGGCCAGCAGTCGAAGCCCCTGCACCGAGTCCTCGGCGTACCGGAGACCCTCCTGGTGCCGCTTCATGCCGACGAGCAGCGCCGCGAGGTTGGAACGCCAGACGGGGAGCAGGATCTCGTGGGAGAAGTCGGTGACGGCGAGCTGCTCGGAGAGTTCCACCGCCCGGCGCAGCGCCCGCCGGGCCTCGTCGAGGCGGCCCAGGTCCCAGAGCTGGTCGGCCAGGTTGTTCAGGTTCCAGGCGAGTCTCGCCTTGGTCTGCCGGTCGGTCTCCCCCAGCCGCTCCAGTAGCTCCACCGACTGCCCGAGGGCGTTCAGCGCCTCCTCGTCGCGCCCGACAGCGGCCAGGCAGGAGCTCAGCGTGCTCACCGCGTGGGCGTACGCGCTATCGCGGCCCGGGTGGTTGCGGTCCAGGCGTTCGATGACCCGCAGCTGCTCCTGAGCCGCGCTCAGGGCCTCCTCCGCGCGGCCCGCGCCGCTGAACGCGGTGCTGAGCAGGGCCAGCGCGGTGCCAAGGGCGTCCAGTGCGGGCGCCGAGCCGTCCGCCGCCTGCCGCCGGGCTGCGGTCACGGAGTCCTCGGCGAGCTTCAGGGCGAGCTGGTCCAGTCCGTCGTAGGAGTAGATCAGGATGATCCGGAGCCGGTTGAGCACCTCGACGCTGAGGCTGCCGGCCGTCATCGCTTCCAGCAGCGCCTGTTGCACAGCGGCCGTCCTGGCCGGACGGCCCGCCCCGTGGTCCGCGGCGGCGGCCCGCGCCAGCACGGTCACCAGTTGGACCTGCTGGTCGGCGGAGGATCGCGCCAGCAGGGCGGCCAGCGGGAGCGGCGGATCGAGGTCGAGCAGGGCGCGGGCGGCGTGGTATTCACCGACCCGGTCGGGTTGCAGCGGGCCCCAGAACCGGTCCGGGCCGGCCGGGTAGAGGGTACGCAGCCAGGCCGCTACGACCGGCGCCCGAGCGGGCGGAACGCCGGGGAGCGCACCGACGGCGGCGAGCGCCTCGCTCTCGTCTCTCGCCCCGCACAGTGCGGCGACGGCCACGGCCTGCTGGAGGATGGTCGGATCGATCGGCCCGAGCCGTTCGGCGGCCCGCAGCCAGTACCGCTGTTCGTGCCGCAGCAAGGTGGCCTCGGCGGGCTCCTCGGGCGCGACCAGGGCCGGCGCCGAGCCGTGCTGCAACAGGACGGTGAGCGCGGTCATCTGTACGGTCAGCACCGACTCGTGGCCGTCCAGGCCCAATTGTCCAGGCACGCCCAGGGCCGGCGCGAGGGCCGGCCATCCGGCGGGCGGGCGTCCCGGCAGGCCCGGTAACTCCTCCAGCAGATCGGCGAGGTCGCCGAGCGCACTGCGGAACAGCGCGGCCAGGGCCTCGGGCGGGCCGCCCTCACCGACCAGTGCGGCCAGTTCGGTGGTCGGGGCCCTGGCCAGGATCTCGTCCGCGTGCGACGCGGTCAGCCCGTCGCTCTGCCAGGCGCCGCCGGTACGGGCGAGGAGCAGCAGCCGGGTACGGTGCCGGCAGCTCCGGAGCTGGTCGATGACGCGGCGCACCAGGCTCGGGCGGGCATCCGCGTAGTCGATGACCAGCAGGAAGTCGAGCGCGGTCTCAAGGGACCTGAGCTCGGGCAGGGCGAGGTCGCTGTCCCGCAGTTCCGCCCGGAGGTGCCCGGTGATCCAGCCCTCCGCGCGCAGGTCGTCGGCCAGTTGACGGGCGAGGCGGGACTTGCCCTGCCCGCCGGGCCCGGTGACCACCCGCACCGAGAAGCCCTCGGCGTCGCCCTGGCACCAGTCCAGCAGCGCGCGCAGCTCGTCCTCCCGCCCGCGAAAGGCCACCGCCTCGGCGTCGGCACGCAGCAGCATGGCGGGCGAGCGCAAGTCCCGCTCGGGGGAGGCTGGTTCGAGCAGGTCCACCGGTTCGGCGGCCTCCAGCAGCGGCTGCCAGCCGCCGTGCTCGGCGATCAACGCGGTGAAGCCGTCGTCCGCGAGCAGCAGCGAGGCCGGGGTGGCCGTCAGCCGGGTGCCGCCCACGGCCTGCCGGTCCGCGCGGACCACCCCGCACAGCAGTCCGCTCTGGCGGCTCTCGGTCAGCAGCGCGGCTCCGGACATCCCGGACCAGCCGGTGCCGGTGCCGTCCCGTACCGGGATGGTCGCGTCCTTGCTGAAGACCTCGTAGCGACCGGCGAGCGAGCCGGTCCCCGGCATGATCTCGCCGCTGATCTGGCCGTCGAAACGATCGCCGCTGCTGGGGTCCTTCTCCATCCGGGGGAAGCCGGCGACGGCAACCGGGTGGGGGCGGGTGCCGATGATCCGGCCCCATCGTTGCGGCGGCCGGGTGCGTATGTCGGCCAGCGACTCGGGCGGCTGCCACCGCCGGCCAACTCCCCCATCCGGCCCGGCTACTTCGACCTGGCCAACTCCCTCGCCCGGCTGCGCTGCTTCGGCTTGGCCATTCCCCCGGTCCGGCCCCGCTACTTCGGCCTGGCCAACTCCACTGTCATGCACCGCCACTTCGGCCTGTCCGTCGACTTCCACCAGCGCTGCATCGACCTGATCGTCGACACGCCACCACCGAACCGCCGCCGGGAACTGCTCCGTTCCCGCGTCCGGCCGGCAGACGGTCACCCGGGTCGGCTCCGGCCCCCTCGCCCCCTCGACAACATGACCCGACGTCAGCACCAGTCGCGGCGCGACCAGGTAACCGGACCCGAACGTCGTGCCGGTCTCCCGGTGAACCCGGATCTGCACCCGCCGGTCGAACTCCATCCGGCCCCCTCCCGTCGTCCCGGACAGCTACCCGGCAGCTACCGGGCCGGTCTACTCCTCATCGGAGACGTTCACCGGAGCATGATCGGATCCACGTGCGTCCAGCCGCACCGTGACTTTGTGGGTGGCCTGGCGCGTTCGCTCGGCGCCGCCGCCCACGCTGACCACCGCGAAGCGCAGTCCGGCGTCCGCCTTCCGGCTGCCGGTCAGCTCCATCCCGAGCTCCAGCGTGATCTCCCCGAGGGAGAAGTGGACCCCGTCGTCCCCCTCGGTCACCACCCGCCGCTGCGCCTCGGCCACCTGCCGGCGCAGCAGCGTGATCGCGTCGGCCAGGTCGAGCCAGTCGTCCCCGCTGCCGTTGCCCACGGGTCCCCCAAGATCGCTCAAGATCGCACCGTCCCGGGCACGTTCGATGGGACGATCCTATAGATCCACCTGAGCCGCGCAGCCACTAACGCGAAATCGCTCCCGCCCCTCCTCATCATCCGCGGCCGGTCCTCTCGGCGCCGACGTGCGGGTGCGGGTGCGGCGCGGCGCGGCCGGTGACGTGGGCCGGGGCGGGCGCCACCGCGGGCGCGGCCACCTCGGGCTACGTCACCTCGTGGATGTCGGCGTCGACGATCTCGCCGTCGGTCACGGTGTACGTCCCCTGGTAGGACTTCACCGTCCCGTCGTCCTGGGTGGCCGCTATGTCCGCGCTCACCTCGCCCTGACCTTCGTCGACGGCGTCGACGTCGACGTGGCTGGTCGAGTCGAAGCCCGCGACCCAGTCGGAGTACGTGCCGTCGTCGTCGATATTCGAGCCGCCGAGGTCCCAGGCGGCCTGGAAATCACCGGAGTTGATGTCGTCGTAGTACGTCGTCACGATGGAGACGGAGTCATCGGCGTCGTCCGTACTTCCGTCGCCGTACGTGTCGTCGTCGCTGGAGGAGTCGTCGCCGTAGCTGTCGTCGCTGGACGGTGAGGAGCCGGACCCGTATCCGTCGTCGGAGCTGTCGGGGGATGTCTCGGGAGAAGCCGAACCGGCAGCGGTGTCCGCCACCGCCGGAGCACTGTGGCGGCCGATGGCTTCCTGTACTCCGAGGGACGCCCCGCCGACGACGAGGACGACGGCCAGGCCCCACGGAAGCCAGCGCGGCAACCGCGTCGTGCCGATGTGTACATACCCGTCGGCCCAGCCGGTTCCCCCAGCACCCCCGGTTACCCCGGTGACGTCAGGAGCCCCGTCCGGTGCGTCGCCGACGCGGGGCGCCCCGCAGTAGGGGCAGAATCGCTCCGCGTCGTCCTCGACGCGTGCGCCGCAGCAAGTGCAGAAGGACATCTCACGCCGCCTAAAGTCCCCGGATCGCCGCTTCGATCGTCGCCGCCAGGGTGGCCAGCGCCGTGACGCCGGGCACCGCGTCCACCAGGGTCCGCGCGATCAGGCGCAGCCTTCCCGTCCGCGGCTCGGGCGAGGCCAACTCCTCGCGCGCGTCCTGCGCGAACTCCGCCAGGTCGGCGCGGTCGGGATGGTCGGAGCGGCCCAACTCCTCGATCAGACGGGCCAGCAGGTCACTGATCTCCCGCAGGTTCGAGCGCGCCCCGCTGTCCGCCGGGCCGGATTCCGTGACCCGGAGGTCCACCCGTGCACCGGCTCCACTGGCGACGGCGGACTGCGTGACCTGCGCGCTTCCCGTCGCGATGATGCCGTCGTTGATACGTCCGTCCATTCCTGTTCATCCCCTGCCGATGGCTCAGTCCGTGGTGGGAAGCGGGATCTTCCTGATGGCGGTCGAGATCCAGGACCTGTCGCCCGAAGCGACCGCGCTCGAGTCGACCTTGGCTCCCGCGTTGGCGATGATGCCGTTGTTGATGATGACTTCCTGACGCTGCACCAGGTCGCCCGTGTCGATGTCGTGCGCCTCGGCGAACTCCACCAGAGCGTCCAGGACCCGTCGTTCGATCGTCTTCAAGGCCATCCCGCTGTCGGCCTTCTCGAAGTAGCGCCGGTAGTCCTCGGAGGAGGCGAGTTGCCGTACGCTCTCACGCGCCCCGTAGTCGAAGACACCGAGCCGACTGATCAGACGGTTCTGCTTCTTCAGCCGCCACCTCATCTTGATCTCGGGGAGGAATCCCGAGACCGCGCGAAAGGGCGCGGCGATCAGCACCAGCGGGGTGCTGAAGAGCGTCTGCGTCAGCAGGTCGACGGCCTGCCGCAGGCTCGGGCGGGGCGAGAGCGTGTCGATGACCCGATAGTCCGCCTGCAACGGGCACAGCACCGTGGGCACCGCCTCCACGAAGAGGTTCGAGTCCGAGCGGATGAACCGCAGGAACAGCGAGGTCACCAACTCGCCGCCCCAACCGGAGGAATGCACGGCCAGGTACACGCGGGCGGACTCCTCCGGCGCGCGCTTGAGCGCGTCCACCTGATCGGCTCCGACCCTGGCGAGGGGGCACTGGAACGGATCGGGCAGGAAGCGGGCATCGCCCAGCAGTGCCGAGCCGTCGACGAAGATCCGCTCCTCGATCTCCAGATGCGGCAGGGACAGCGCCCCGATCCGGCGGGCCATGTGCGCGTACAGATCCGTCACGTCGAAGTTCCGCGGTGCGACGCCCTCGCGCCCGGATGTGGTGACGTCGAAGGTCAGCGACCACGAGTCGAGTTCCCGGCCGTGCCCGGTGAAGGGGGAGAACCCGCTGTAGGCAGTGACGTTGCCTTGTGCGTAGGCACCGATCCGGCCCAGTTGTGCGGCGACCGACGCGTTGAGCGGCGGTGCCTGCGCCGGGTCGAACCGGCCCCGCCGCAGCCGCCGGAGGACCTTGCCGTAACGGGTGGACAACGCGAACAGGAACGCGGTCGCCCAGGCGAGCAGGAGTATCACCAGGATGATCACGCCGTGACCCGACAACAGCAGCGCCACCAGCACCAGCAACTCGATGGCCAGCAGCAGGTCGCGGGCGTGCCGGCGGCCGTTGGCCTCGTAGGCGTAGCCCAGCACCACCGGCACGTCGCAGCCGGGTGCCGGCGCGACCGCGAGATGTGGTTCCGCGGCGACGTCCCTGATCAGGGAGTCGGCGTACGCCCGGTCCAGGAAGACGGCCGCGCACAGGTACCGGGTCAGGTCCCTGCCACCGCCCCACCGCGGCGGTGCGGTAACACCGGCCGCCGATGCCGCGTTCGCTCCCGCGGAAACGGTGAGCGACGCCCCGCACCTCCCGCAGAAGCCCGCACCCGGCACCGTGGCAGTTGAGCAGTCCGCGCAGATGGCCGTCGCCTGTGTCATGGGGTCCTCCTCGCGCCTGACGACGTCTCAGATGACCCAGTACAGCACCAACAAAGGTGTTAAGTGGCGTAGTTGGGGTTTTGACACCACCCTGTTGCACAATTCGGATAAAAGATTGCCCCTTGAGAGTGCAAGCCAGGCATCTGCTTGACGGATCGTCAGGACAGTTCCGTTCGAGCCGCCTTGGTCGCGTCGAAGCGGCTGCCGGCGGGCTTGCCGCGACCTGCGACCTGCGACCCGGACCAACCCCGTCGCCGCACCGGTACACGGCGCACCCCGCGCCCGGCTCCGACCGGCCGCACGCCCAGCCCGCACCCGAGGCCGACACCCGGACGAGCGTCGAACAGTCCGATCGCCCGGCCACGCGCCCCACGGTCAGGCGCTCTTCCACATCACTGACCATGCGGCATCACGCCACGTGAGGGCCAAGCGCGCTCCTTGAAATTGCGGGCGGCGCTGCGGCGCTGCGGTGGTGCGGTGGTGCGGTGTCAGGTGGAGAGCGCTGGTGCGGCGGCTTCTGTGAGGAGGTCGACGACGCGGTAGTCCGTGAGCCGCATGATGAGTTGGCCGGCCCGCAGCCAGGCGGTGCGGGTGTCGTCGAGGGCGAGGGTTTCCGCGTCGATGGCCCGAGGTTCCGGGAAGCCGGGGCCGTAGAGCGCGCCGTGGACACCGGAGAGGTGGAAGCGCCGAGCGCGTACGGCGATGTAGTGGTCGCGCAGGTGGGGGCAGAGCCGTACGGCTTGCAGCGCGCAGTTCCGGCACACCGGCGGGTGCGGCGACTCGATCGGGGCGGGCCAGGGCTCGCGTTCGTACTCGGCGCGGCCCATCAGCCACAGCACGCCGTCACACGTCTCGTCGGCCGGACCGCCGCAGACCTGGCACAGCACGCGCAGCATGGTGCGGCGCTGCCGCAGGCCGTGCACCCTCCCGTACTCGGGCCGGCCGACCCCCGGGCTCGCACCGACCCGGCGCCACAGAATCCCGAACCGGTCCCGGTCGAAAGGATGTTCATCGGCATACCCGAGCCGACCACGCCGGACGACGAGCGTGCCACGCTGCTCCGTCTCCGACGACCAGGCAGTGATGTACGGGACGACGCCCCGCAAGGGGAATGCGCCAAGGGGGCGAGTGGGGGCAACATTTACCGAGGCCATGAGGGCTGGCTCCTTGGGGAACGGCCATTACCGATAATTCCAGCCTCGCCGCCACGCCTTGCCCGCACCATGATTTGTCTGTCACCAAAACCCCCTTGTGGACAGCCGATTGAAGGTACGTTCGACCAATGGAACTTCACGACGAGGATGGTGCGGCCACCCCACGAGCAATGATCGGCCGTCGTCTCCGCCGCTTGCGGGAGGCGTCCGGGCTCTCGCAGCGTGCGCTGGCGAACGCCGTAGGGTATCCACACACGTACATCAGCCGGGTTGAACGCGGCGAGCAGCTACCTTCGGAGGCGCTGGCGGAAGCGTTCGACACGTACTTCCGGACCGACGACTTGTTCGTCGAACTTCTGGCCATGGCTCAGGACGGCCTCATCGCCGACTACAGCCGGAAGATCGTCGCCAAGGAGGGCGAAGCCCTCCGCATCCAGGTCTTCACGAGCAGTCTGGTGCCAGGGCTACTGCAAATCGAGGAGTACACCCGCGAGTCGTTCACGGTCGGTGTCACCGGAGACCGTTTGCCGGAAGCTGACGCTCGGGTCGAGGCTCGTAAGCGGCGGGCCTCCATCTTTGATCGCGAAGACCCTCCGCTGTACTGGGCCATCATGGACGAAGCGGTGTTGGCGCGCGGAACTCTGTGTCGGGAGACCACGGTTCAGCAGCTTGAGCATCTGATCCAGATGGCAGCACGTCCGAACGTCACACTGCAAGTGCTGCCCTTCTCCAACGGCATCCACCCGATGATGGGCGGCAGCCTGACGCTGCTGACTCTGCGGGACGGCAGCACAGTGGGACTGGTCGAAAGCTTCGCCTCTGGCAACGGTGTAGAGTCCCCGAGCAGGGTGCTGGCGCTCGTTCAGCGGTTCGATGTCGCCCGCTCCCAAGCTCTGCCGGAGAGCGAATCTCTCGATGTTATCCATCGTTACCTGAAAGGGTGCGCCGAATGAATGCTCGCCGTATACCCGACGCGTCGGTGCTCACGGGTTGGCGCAAGTCGTCCTACAGCGGCTCCGAGAACCAGGACTGCGTCGAGATGGCGCACGTAGAAGACTGTGTCGCCACGCGCGACAGCAAGAACCCGACCGGTCCCGCCCTCGTGTTCACCGGAGATGCATGGACAGCGTTCGTACGCGGCGTCGCGGCCGGAGAGTTCGGCAACGCGTAGTTCCGCGCGTTCAGCGCCATGAAAGTGCCCCGTCCGGCTGGATGGGGCACTTTTCGTTTCGCGAACCGGGACGACGACCAACAGGCTCAGCCGAAAATCGTCGTTCTCCCTGGTGCTGCGATGTGGAAAGCCCCGAACCCGCCCTCGCCGCCTCGGATCTGCACGTGGTGATGTGCTGTGCGATGTGCACCTTTACCTGTACGCGGTACTGAGCTGCGCTGTTGATGGGGAGTCGAACCCCGCGTTGCTCTTCACGCACCAGGAGTGGGCTGGAAAACCGCCGGCCCTCGGTGTGTGCACGCCTCCGAAACTGCTACCTGCTCCACATCGTCCCAGCTTGCCGGACCGCTCAGTCCAGCAGGTCGGCCTCCCAGTTCGTACGCTGGATCCGCACATCGACCTCTCGGATCTCCCGGGCGAGCGCATCCGCCCGACCGCGCAGTTCCGCGACCGGAAGCGCGGAGAGCATCATCAGCTCGGACCGAAGCTGCCGGCCGTATCCGCGCTCGCCATTGCCCGCCGCCGCGTCCGCCGCCGCGGTGACCACGGAGTGACGCAGCCGCAGGACATCCCGGCGTGCGAGGGCATCGGTGAGCGTGCCGTCCGGACCCATCTCCACGGTGGCATTGGTCCGGTTGATCCGGCGGATCAACGTTTCCAGAGCGTCCAGCACCTCACCGGCCTCAGCCAACAGCTGAGCCGCATCCTCGGCGGGCGTCTCCCCTTCCTGGTAGCGCGCACTGCTGACGACGCGCGCTCGCAGCTGTTCCACACGGCGCGTCACCTCCGCACGTTCCGCCAGTGCCTCAGCAAGCTTCACGGTCTCCGCCTCCCCCTCCATGGGCTCGCACGAGTATACGAGTGCGAACCGGCTCATAAGCACCTGGATTTTGATCCCCGGGCCCCTGACCAGGCACTGGAGTCGGGCTCTCGTACGTGGTCGCCGTGGAACGCCTGTTTGTCGGAAAAAGGTCGTCCGTATACCGAACCTCCCCCGGGGTTTGCCCCTCTTCAGTGGCGTAGGCGCGCACTTGACCAGCGCGCCGAGATGCCATCGAGGGGAACCCGCACTTCATGAAGAGCAAGCTGACTGTCATGGCCGTCGCGGCCGCCGTCATCGCCGGCACCGCCGCTGCCGCCATCCCGGCCTCGGCCGCC
>NZ_JACEGK010000280.1:0-10281 GCF_056859195.1 Streptomyces sp. NH27 | reverse complement strand
CTTCTGGCGCGAGTACCACCTGTGCACGCTGACCCCCACCCGCCCCGACGGCTCCCCGCACGTCGTCCCGGTCGGCGTCACCTACGACCCCGATGCCGGGCTGGCCCGGGTGATCACCAACACCGCAAGCCGCAAGGCCGCGAACGTCCGCGCCGCCGGGCCGCCCGGCGCCCGGGTCGCGGTCTGCCAGGCCGACCGCGGCCGCTGGGCCACCCTCGAGGGCATCGCCACCGTCTGCACCGACCCCGAGCGCGTCGCCGACGCCGTACGCCGCTACGCCGAGCGCTACAACCGCACCCCCGCGCACAACCCGGACCGCGTCGTCATCGAGATCGCCCTCACCCGCGCCATGGGCAACGCCTGACCATGCCCCCGTGCACCCCGCACCGCACATCCGCAGCCCGCCACACGCCTCCTGAACAGGGCTTCTTCCGTTGCACGGCAACTGCTAAAGTGCGCTGACTCGTTTGAGCTGGGGGCAGTTGACGATGTGGGGACAAGCGCGCCGCAGCGTGCGGACACGCACCTCGGTCCGAACGCGCTTGCTGGTGGCGGGGGTTGCGGGTACGGCGGCGCTGCTCCTCGCGGGCTGCGGCGGATCTGGCGGGTCGGGCGGCTCATCCGACGCGTCGGCGCTGTCGAAGGACACCTCCAAGCCGGCCGCTTCCACCCCGGCGGGCGCCACCCCGACGGCGATCACGCGGACCACGCCGCCCGGTACGGTGCCACCCGGCACGTCGTCGCCGGAGGGCTACGACCCCACGCGTGACGCGGCGGCGGACGTGGCCGCGGCCGAGCGGGCCTCGGCCAAGGACGGCCGCCCGGTGCTGATCGACTTCGGCGCGGACTGGTGCCCCGACTGCGTGGTGCTCGGCCGCACCTTCACGAAGCCCGCGACGGCCGCCCTGCTGGGCAAGTACCACGTAGTGCGCGTCGACGTCGGCCAGTTCGACCACAACCTGTCGCTCGCCGCACGCTACGTGGACCTCCGGACCAGCGGTATCCCGGCGCTCGCCGTGGTGGACCCACACGGGCACACCGAAACGGCCACCGACAAGGGCCAGTTCTCCAACGCCCACAACATGCCGGAGTCCCAGGTCGACGCGTTCCTGAAGACATGGGCGTGAGAAGGGGAACCGCCGCCGCCCGAGGGCACGCACGGGGGAACAGCGTCTCCCCCGCCGCCGTCGCCGCGGCCGTGCTGCTCTGCACCGTCGTCTCCGGCTGCGGCCAGGACGGTCAGAGCGGTAACAGCGGTCAGCACCAGGCGGCACCGTCCCGTACGCACGCGTCCTTCACCGCGGGCGGAGTGGACGTCGCCGTCACCTTCGAACGGTCGGCCGCGCACAAGGTGGCGGTGACCGCATCCCTCAGCCCGCAGCAGAAGGGCTTCCACCTCTACAGCCTCACGCTGCCCGACCAGGGGGTCGACGGCCTCGGCATCCCGACCCGCCTGACGGTCGCCGCCCCGCTCACCGCGACCGGCCCGGTGACCTCCGACGCCCATCCGTACGGCCTGCGTCCCGCGGGCCTCGGCCTGACGCTTCCGGTCTACCCGGACGGCCCGGTGACCCTGCACCTGACCACGAATCTCGCCGATGCCACCGGCCGATCCGCCACCGCGAGCGTCCAACTCACCTACGGGGCCTGCTCCACCGACGGCGCCTGCCTCGCACCGGTCCGGGCGCACCCGGTCACGCTCGACGTCCCGCCGCGCTGACGCCGCGGGACGCCCACACACGGGCCGCTCGGGTTCGGCCGCCCGACTTCACGCCGCTCGGGTTCGGGCCGCCCGACTTCACGCCGCCTGGGCGCCGGTGACCTTCGACAGGAAGCCGTCCAGGTTGCGCAGCGTGCGCTCCACCTGCTCCTCCAGGGTCAGGGTCTCCTCCATGCGCTTGGCCAGCACCGAGGTCTTCTTGCCCCGTACATACAGGGAACAGGCCAGGTCGGCGCACATGTAGATGCCCACGGTGTTGCCCTGCCGCCCGGCCGGGCCGGCCAGCGGCGCGGCCAGCAGGTCCACTCCGCCCCCGGAGTGCCCGGTCAGGCAGATCGAGCACAGGCTGCTGCGCAGCAGATTCCGGCGCGCGCCGGGCGCCACCCGCAGGGTGATCCCCACCGGCCGCTCGCCGCCGGTCACGATATATGCCCGGTCCGGCGCGCCCGGGTCCCGCCAGCCGATGAAGTCGAGGTCGCCCCACGGCATCTCCGCGAGCTCCCGCGGCAGCCTGACCCGCTTCGCCTCCCCCTTCGAGCAGTTCACGAAGGAGTCCCGGATCTGCGCTTCACCAAGTGGGTCCATAACACCCGAAGCTAACAAGCACCCGGCGAGACTGTCGCCGCATTTACGGGGAGCAACGGGCCGTACCCGCACCCCCGGGGAGGCCGCGCTAGTGCCGTGGCCGGAAAGGTTTGCCTGGTTCGCGGCGTCCGGTGCGGTACATCGCAAGGCGGAGGTGCGCCCTCGTACTGGGCGTACTCGGGCGACTCCGACAACGCTGGGGGCACCTCCCGCCGAAGGTAGGGGGAGAGGTGCCGTGCCGGGCGTCGCGAACCGGTGAACCTTTCCGGCCACGGCACTAGGAATCCCGCTTGGGACGCCACACCACCAGCGCGCTGGTGTGCTGCACGTCCTGGTACGGCACCAGATCGCGCCGGTACGACGCGTGCACCGCGGCCTCGCGCTGCTGGATGACGGCGGCGGCGCCGTCGACGGCGGCGGCGAGTTCGGCGACCCGGGCCTGGAGCGCGGCGACCTGGTTCTCCAGCTCGATGATCCGCTTGATGCCCGCGAGGTTGATGCCCTCGTCCTGCGAGAGGCGCTGCACCTGCCGCAACTGCTCGATGTCGCGGGCGGAGTAGCGGCGCCCGCGGCCGGCCGCGCGGTCCGGCGAGACCAGGCCGAGGCGGTCGTACTGCCGCAGGGTCTGCGGGTGCAGCCCGGACAGCTCGGCCGCCACGGAGATCACATAGACCGGCGACTCCTCCGTCAGCTGGTACGGATTGCGGCCTCGCCCCATGCGGGGCCCGGAGGCCCCGCCGCCGTCGATGCTCATCCGCTCACGCTCCCTTTGCGGCCTTGAACAACTCCGCCCGCGGGTCGAGGTCCGCGGTCGCCTCACGGTACGACTCCAGCGCGTCCAGCGCCTTGCCCTCGGTCTGTGCGGGCACCGCCACCTCGACCGTGACGAGCAGATCGCCGCGTGAACCGTCCTTGCGCACCGCGCCCTTGCCCCGGGCCCGCAGGGTCCGGCCGTTCGGAGTGCCGGCGGGCAGCTTCAAGGTGACCGGCGGTCCGCCCAGGGTCGGCACCTTGATGTCGCCGCCGAGCGCGGCCTCGGTGAAGCTCACCGGGACCGTGACCGTCAGGTTGGCGTCCTTGCGGCCGAACACCGGGTGCGGGCCGACGTGCACGACCACGTACAGGTCGCCGGCCGGGCCGCCGCGCTCGCCGGCGGCGCCCTTGCCGCGCAGCCGGATGCGCTGCCCGTCGGTGACCCCGGCGGGGATGCGCACCTGCATGGTGCGCGAGCTCTTCGCCCGGCCGCTGCCGTGGCAGACCTCGCAGGGGTTCTCCGCGATCAGGCCGCGGCCCTTGCAGTCCACGCACGGGTCGGTGAGCGAGAAGCCGCCACCGCCGCCGCGCGAGACCTGCCCGGTGCCGACGCAGGTCGGGCACACCCGGGGCGTGCCGTTCCTGTCGCCGGTGCCGGAGCACGCCTTGCAGGGCGACTGCGAGGACATCCGCAGCGGGACGGTGGCCCCGTCGACGGCCTCGGTGAAGCTGAGCGTGACCTCGGACTCGATGTCCTGGCCGCGGCGCGGCTGCACGCGGGTGCCGCCGCCCCGGTTGAACAGGCCGCCGAACACGTCGCCCAGGCCGCCGCCGAAGCCGCCGCCCTGGCCGGTCGTGGTGCTGCCGCCGGGGCCCTGGGCGCCGCCGAAGAGGTCGCCCAGGTCGAAGTTGAACCCGCCGGTGCCGCCCGCGCCGGGACCGGGCCGCATGCCGCCGTTGCCGAACAGCGCGCGGCCCTCGTCGTACTCCTTGCGCCGCTTGGCGTCGGAGAGCACGTCGTTGGCCTCGGAGATCTCCTTGAAGCGCTCCTCGGCCTTGGCGTCGCCCTTGTTGGCGTCGGGGTGGAACTCCCGGGCCAGCTTGCGGTACGCCTTCTTGATCTCGGCGTCGGTGGCGTCCTTGGGGACACCGAGGACCTTGTACAGGTCCTTCTCCAACAGGTCCCTACTGATGCTCATCCTCGGCGTCCCTCCTCTCCGTCACGTCCCGCTCCGTCAGCCCTCGGATGGGCCACCGGTCTCCTCGTCGTCGTCCGCCTTCCGGTCGGCCTGGTCGGCCGGCTCGCCGGACTCGGACTGTTCGTCCTTGCCGTGGGCACCCGGCTGGGGCTCGGCGACCGCGACCCGGGCCGGCCGCAGGTTGCGCTCCCCGATGCGGTACCCCGGCTGGAGGATCTGCACGCATGTCGTCTGTGTGACATCAGGCGAATAGCTGTGCATCAGTGCCTCGTGCACCAGCGGGTCGAAGGGCTCGCCCTCCTTGCCGAACTGCTGCAGGCCCAGCTTCGCGGCGACCGTCTCCAGCGACTCGGCGACCGACTTGAAGCCGCCCACCAGTTCGCCGTGTTCCCGCGCCCGGCCGATGTCGTCGAGCACCGGGAGCAGTTCGGTCAGCAGGTTGGCGACCGCGATCTCCTTGACGGCGACGCGGTCCCGCTCCACCCGGCGGCGGTAGTTCTGGTACTCGGCCTGGAGGCGCTGGAGGTCGGCGGTGCGCTCGCCGAGCGCGGTGCGCACCTGGTCCAACTGCGCCTTGACGGCCGTCAGCTCCTGGGAGGTCGCGTCGTCCCCGCCCCCGGACACCGGGCCCGCCTTACCGGCGGTCCCGTTGCCCGAGTTGGACTTGCCCGCCTTGCCGGACTCCGGCTTGTCGGCGGCGTCGGAGGGAACGTCGGGCTCCTCGAAGCCCTTCGGCTCCTCCGTCACGCGGCACCATCCCTCTTGCTGCTCTCGTCGTCGACGATCTCGGCGTCCACGACGTCGTCGTCCGCGGCCTGGGCCGAGCCGTCGGCCGCACCGGCGCCCGCACCGGCACCGGCGGTCGCCGCGCCGCCCTCGGCCTGCGCGTTGGCGTACAGCGCCTGGCCGAGCTTCTGGCTGGTGGCCGCGACCTTCTCGGTGGCCTCGCGGATCGACGCGGTGTTGCCGTCGTCGGACGACTCGTTCTTCAGCTTCTCCTTGAGGTCGGCGATCGCGGTCTCGACCTCGGACTTCACGTCCTCGGGAAGCTTGTCCTTGTTGTCCGCGATGAACTTCTCGGTCTGGTAGACGAGTTGCTCACCCTGGTTGCGGGTCTCGGCGGCCTCGCGGCGCTTGTGGTCCTCGTCCGCGTACTGCTCGGCCTCGTGGCGCATCCGGTCGACCTCGTCCTTGGGCAGCGAGGAGCCACCCGTGACGGTCATCCGCTGCTCCTTGCCGGTGCCGAGGTCCTTCGCGCCCACGTGCATGATGCCGTTGGCGTCGATGTCGAAGGTGACCTCGATCTGGGGCATCCCGCGCGGGGCCGGCGGCAGACCGGTCAGCTCGAACATGCCGAGCTTCTTGTTGTACGCCGCGATCTCGCGCTCGCCCTGGTAGACCTGGATCTGCACCGACGGCTGGTTGTCCTCGGCGGTGGTGAAGATCTCCGAGCGCTTGGTCGGGATCGTGGTGTTCCGCTCGATCAGCTTGGTCATGATGCCGCCCTTGGTCTCGATGCCGAGGGACAGCGGGGTGACGTCGAGCAGCAGGACGTCCTTGACCTCGCCCTTGAGGACACCGGCCTGGAGGGACGCGCCGATGGCGACGACCTCGTCCGGGTTGACGCCCTTGTTGGCCTCCTTGCCACCGGTCAGCTCGCGCACCAGCTCCGCGACGGCGGGCATCCGGGTCGAGCCGCCGACCAGGACCACGTGGTCGATCTCGGACAGCTGGATGCCGGCGTCCTTGATCACGTTGTGGAACGGGGTCTTGCAGCGCTCCAGCAGGTCGGAGGTGAGCTGCTGGAACTGCGCCCGGGTCAGCTTCTCGTCCAGGTGCAGCGGGCCCTCGGAGGACGCCGTGATGTAGGGCAGGTTGATCGAGGTCTCGGTCGACGAGGACAGCTCGATCTTCGCCTTCTCCGCGGCCTCGCGCAGCCGCTGGAGCGCCATCTTGTCCTTGCCCAGGTCCACGCCGTGGCCGGACTGGAACTGCTTGACCAGGTAGTCCACCACGCGCTGGTCCCAGTCGTCACCACCGAGGTGGTTGTCGCCGTTGGTGGCCTTGACCTCCACCACGCCGTCGCCGATCTCCAGCAGGGACACGTCGAAGGTGCCGCCGCCGAGGTCGAAGACGAGGATCGTCTGGTCGTCCTTGTCCAGGCCGTACGCCAGCGCGGCGGCGGTCGGCTCGTTGACGATGCGCAGCACGTTCAGACCGGCGATCTCGCCGGCCTCCTTGGTGGCCTGCCGCTCGGAGTCGTTGAAGTACGCGGGGACGGTGATCACCGCGTCGGCGACCTTCTCGCCCAGGTACGACTCCGCGTCCCGCTTCAGCTTCTGCAGGATGAAGGCGCTCATCTGCTGCGGGTTGAAGTCCTTGCCGTCCAGGTTGATCCGCCAGTCGGTGCCCATGTGGCGCTTGACCGAGCGGACGGTCCTGTCGACGTTGGTGACAGCCTGACGCTTGGCCACCTCGCCGACGAGCACCTCGCCGTTCTTGGCGAAGGCGACGACGGACGGCGTGGTCCTGGCGCCCTCTGCGTTGGTGATGACGGTGGGCTCGCCGCCTTCGAGAACGCTGACGACGGAGTTAGTCGTGCCCAGGTCGATGCCGACCGCACGTGCCATGGTTAATCCTCCAACAACTGACTTGAGTGCAACTGGCTCAACAGTGCCCGACAACGAGCCCGGTGTCAATTGACATGAGTCGAGGCGACTCAACTGAACGGCGCGTGTCCGACGCACTACCCGAGCGGTGCCACCGCGGCCCCGGCGCCACCCCCTCACCCGTCTCACGGATGAGCACCCTGCGTAGTTCCCCGGCCATGCCCGAACCACCACAATTCCCCCGATCGGCGGCAGACCCACCGCACGAGCGCCCACCTGGCGACACAGATCACCAGCAGGGCTGCTTTATGGGCCCCGAATTCCCGGGTAATCTCAGCCGAGACCGAAGTAAGTTACCGCTTAGTACGTTTTTGCTCGCAGCAGGCCCGAGGAGCCCTCATGCAGCTCGCCGCGATCATCGTGTCGCTGGTTCTCACGGCGGTCGGTGTCGCCCTGATCGGCCTCGCCGTCGCGCAGATCTACCGGTTCGTCCGACTCGGCCAGCCCGTCCCCGCGGGCAGCCGTACCGACGACCCGGTCGCGCGCACGAAGACGCTGGCCAAGGAGTTCGTCGGCCACACCCGGATGAACACGTGGGGCCCGATCGGCGTCGCCCACTGGTTCGTCGCGGTCGGCTTCCTCACCCTGGGCCTGACCATCCTCAACGCCTACGGGCAGCTCTTCAAGGCCGACTGGATCCTCCCGGTGATCGGCACCTGGCTGCCGTACGAGGTGTACATCGAGTTCATCACGCTCTTCACCACCCTGGGCATCCTGGTGCTCATCGCGGTCCGGCTGATGAACCTGCCCTCCCGAGCCGGGCGCAAGTCGCGGTTCACCGGATCGACCGCCTGGCAGGCGTACTTCGTCGAGTACGTGGTGCTCGTCATCGGCCTGGCGATCCTGATGCTGCGCGCCCTGGAAGGCGCCCTGCACGGCGTCGACCACTACGAAGCCGCGTACTGGGTGTCGTACCCCCTGGTGGCGGGTCTGCGCGGGCTGAGCACCGGCACCTTGCAGAACGCCGTGTACCTGGTCGCGATGATCAAGCTCGGCGTCACCATGATCTGGGCGATCACCCTGGGCCTGAACACCTCGATGGGCGTGGCCTGGCACCGCTTCCTCGCCTTCTTCAACATCTGGTTCAAGCGCAACGCCGACGGCCCGGTGGCCCTCGGCGCGCTGCAACCGATGACCAGCGGCGGCGTACCGATCGACTTCGAAGACCCGGGCGAGGACGACGTGTTCGGCGTCTCCCAGGTCGAGCAGTTCTCCTGGAAGGGCATCCTCGACTTCTCCACCTGCACCGAGTGCGGCCGCTGCCAGTCGCAGTGCCCGGCCTGGAACACCGGCAAGCCGCTGTCGCCGAAGCTGCTGATCATGAGCCTGCGCGACCACGCCCACGCCAAGGCGCCCTACCTGCTGGCGGGCGGCGGCAAGTCCACGGAGGGCGAGGAGAAGGCGACCGAGGAGCAGCTCGCCGGTGTGCCGGCCGCCGCCCTCGCCGAGGCCGAACGCCCGCTGATCGGCAGCCTGGAGGAGAACGGGGTCATCGACCCCGACGTGCTGTGGTCCTGCACCACCTGCGGCGCCTGCGTCGAGCAGTGCCCGGTGGACATCGAGCACGTCGACCACATCGTCGACATGCGCCGCTACCAGGTGATGATCGAGTCGGCCTTCCCCAGCGAGGCCGGCACGATGCTGAAGAACCTGGAGAAGAAGGGCAACCCCTGGGGCCTGCCGAAGAAGCAGCGGCTGGCCTGGGTGAAGGAAGTCGACTTCGAGGTGCCGATCGTCGGCGAGGACATCGAGGACCTGACCGAGGTCGAGTACCTGTACTGGGTCGGCTGCGCGGGCTCGCTGGAGGACCGCGCCAAGAAGACCACCAAGGCGTTCGCCGAACTCCTGCACATCGCGGGCGTCAAGTTCGCCATCATGGGCGGCGACGAGAACTGCACCGGCGACTCGGCCCGCCGCCTGGGCAACGAGTTCCTCTTCCAGCAGCTCGGCCAGGAGAACGTCGCCATGCTCAACATGGCGTTCGGCGAGGAACTCGACGACGACGGCAAGGTCGTCCCGTCCTCCCGCAAGCCGCGCGCCTCGAAGAAGATCGTCGCCACCTGCCCGCACTGCTTCAACACCATCGCCAACGAGTACCCGCAGCTCGGCGGCGAGTACGAGGTCATCCACCACACCCAGCTGCTCCAGCACCTGGTGGACGCCGAGCTGCTGGTCCCGGTCACCCCCGTCGAGGGCCTGATCACCTATCACGACCCCTGCTACCTCGGCCGGCACAACAAGGTCTACACGCCGCCGCGCGAGATCATCGCCAAGGTGCCCGGGCTGCGCAACGAGGAGATGCACCGCCACAAGGAGCGCGGCTTCTGCTGCGGCGCCGGCGGCGCGCGCATGTGGATGGAGGAGCGGATCGGCAAGCGCATCAACAACGAGCGCGTCGACGAGGCGCTGTCCCTGAACCCGGACATCGTCTCCACCGCCTGCCCGTTCTGCCTCGTCATGCTCACCGACTCGGTGAACGGCAGGAAGAACGAGGGCAAGGCCAAGGAGTCCCTACAGGTCGTGGACGTCGCGCAGTTGCTCCTCGACTCGGTGCGGACGCCGGCGACGGTTCCGGCGGAGGCCACGACGACGGGTTGAGCCCGGGCTACGGGTTGAACCCGGGCAACGAGTCGAGCGGGACGGTGGGTTGAACCGCACGGCGGGCTGAACGCCGCTCGGACGTCATGGTGCCGCGGCCGGCCGCGGGGTGGTCCTTCAGGACACCCCGTGGTCGGTCAGCATCTTCTTGAAGTCCGCCGCGTCGAAGATCCCGGTGTCGTCCGACACCTTGTCGCCGTCGATCTTCACCATCGGCGTGCCGTTCGCCCCGCTCTTGTCGAACGCGCTCTCCGAGGCGCTGACGAAGCTCGCGTACTTCTGGCCGCGCACCGCCGCGTCGAAGGCGGGAGTGCGCAACCCCGGCACCCGGCCGGCGAGTTGGAGCAGGAAGTCCACGGTGAAGCCGTCGGTCTGCTCATTGGGCTGGTACTGGTAGACCAGCGTGTGCAGCGCCGCGAAGCCGCTGCCGTTCGCCGACTCCGCCACAGCCGCGCGCAGGGCGTTCACCGTCCGCTTCGAGCCGCCCCCGCCGCGCTGGTCGAGGAACGACGCGAACGTGTACTGCACGCGGATCTTGCCCGCCACCTCCAGCGCATGGATCTGGGCCGCGTTCGCCTGCTCGAAGTGCTCGCAGATCGGGCAGCGCGGGTCCTCGTAGACGGTGAGAGTGTGCGCCGCGGAGGGGTCGCCGACGGTGACGGTCGTGCCGTCCGGCTCCAGCCGGGCCGGGATCGCGTTGGCCGGGGCGCCGGTACCGGTCGCGGTGCCCGTCGGCGTGGGGGCGGCGGGGGTCGCA